>NZ_JBJUDF010000036.1:0-30199 GCF_046067725.1 Planktothrix sp. | reverse complement strand
CGGTACTTTCTCTTGCTCATACAGTGTTAGTAGCTCTTTTTTTTCTTCTTCTTTTAGTTGAATTCTTAACCGTACTGGCATGACTCTTCCTCTAATATTTCTTCATCTTCTATTTTAACTCTATTTATGACCACCTACTTAGTAATTGATAAGATAATCGTCTGAAACGCCCTTTTGCAAAGGTTAAATAGCGGCGGAGATGAGTAACCGGATTAAAATATTTTTGTAGTAAAGATGTTAAATCTTTGGGTTCAGTTTGGGGCGATCGCCATTCTGCAATGATATCTAAATTTCCTTGGAGAAACAGTTCTCGACAAGTACGGCGCTGAATTTTTCCACTCGATGTTCTGGGAAGACTCCTCGGTTTGAGAAGAACTAATCCATAAACATCGACTAAATGTTGTTCAAAAACTTGCCATCTTACCGCTTGTACAATTTCATCCATCAGGAAATTCTGGCGATAATTGCGTACAATTTCATTTGCAATTATTAACCGATTTTCGCCCTCTAATTTCACTGAAAAGGCTGCACCTGCATTCAATTTTAAAGCCGGATGAGATTTTTGAACCGTTTCTTCTAGATTTTGGGGATAATGGTTAATTCCAAAAAACACTAACACTTCTTGAAGACGACCTGTTATAAACAATTCCCCATGATAAAAAAACCCTAAATCCCTGGTTCTTAAAAACGGCCCTTCTCCCGTATCTGCTAAATACGCTTGAAACCCTTGTTGAGTTTCTTCGGGTAAATTCCAATACCCTTTGGCAATTCCTAAACCCGAAACCCAAATTTCCCCCACTTGGTTTTCTGGACATTCTGTTAATAAATTTGGGTCAACTATTTTAATTGTTGTATTTAACCCAGGTTGACCACAGCCCACGATTGATTGAGTCCCAGGTTGATGAGAATCGGAAAAAATAATTTGGTTTTCTTCTAAAGCTGCTTTATTTAGATAACGAATAATTGGAGGGGTTGTTTTTTGACCCCCGGTGATTAATAAAGTAGCTTCAGCCATCCCATAACACGGATAAAAACTTTCATACCGAAACCCACAATCTGCAAACGTTGTTGTAAATCGTTCTAAGGTTTCAGAACGAATCATTTCTGCACCCGTAAACGCCACATCCCAACTCCTTAAATTCAGGGTTGCTTTTTGTTCAGGGGTGACTTGATTACACAATAAATCATAGGCAAAATTTGGCCCTCCACTGGTAGTGGCTTGGTAACGAGAAATGGCTTGTAACCATCGAATCGGTTTTTGAATAAAGGCAATGGGAGACATTAAAATACAAGGTCTTCCGATATATAACGGTTGAAAAATATTGCCAATTAATCCCATATCATGAAATAACGGTAACCACCCCACGCCGATTAACTGTTCGGTATGACTAAACACTGTTTTTAATATTTTTTGGTTTTGTAAAATGCAGTCATGGGTGATCATGACCCCCTTGGGTTGTCCTGTGGAGCCAGAGGTATATTGTAGAAAAGCAAGGGTATTTTTATTAATATTCGGTTCAGTGAAATTAGCAGCTTGGAAAGTGGGGATATTATCAGTAGCTAACCAGGTTAACCGAGAGTTAGAGGGGGATAAACTGAGTTGATTTTTAAAGTTTGAAAGTTGAGATTGAAGGGTTAATACAATTTGAGCTTGACAGGATTCTAAACAAGCTTGAACATCATAAAAATTACGGCGATTTCGGGATGGATGAATGGGAACTGCAACAAGTCCCGCGTATAAACAGCCAAAAAAAGCAGCAATAAATTCTAACCCTGCTTCGTAGGGATAAACCATTAAGGCTCTAGTTCCTTGGAGGTTTAAAGTGTTGAGTTGAGTTGCGATCGCTCTTGCTTTTTCATCTAATTGTTGATAAGTTAATGGGGGTAATTCTGTTTCTCCATTTTTTAGGAAAATATAAGCGGTATCGTGGGGTTGATGTTGTGATCGGTATTGAAGCAGTTCAACTAATGTTAAAAATTCAGTCATTATTTTAGCCTGATTTAGTAGGATGAGGTTCGCGCATCATTAAGTTCGTAGTTGGGTTTTAGCCCTTAATAGTAGTGCCAGCGATCGCGCTAAAGCGATACATTTGAATCAGCATTTTAACATAAATTGCATTGTTCTCAATAGAGGCACAAGCGATCGCGCTAAAGCGCTACTACGAACAGGAATTTTTAACTTTCCAGAGGGAAAGATATATTTCACTGGGGATTAAAAGTTTGGGTTTGTAAACTTGATCTAATTTTAAAGTATTTTGTTTAAGAAGTTCGGTTTGTAACTGTTGGGAAGGATTGAATAGGAATAAGGATTGGCAAGTATTCGAGAAATTAAACGTTTTAGCGTTATAAATTTTGGTATTGGGTTTAAGAAGATAACTTAAGGAGAGAATATCGATCATTTGCGATTTCTCAGCAATGATAATGGGAGACTCAATTTGATTGATGATCTGAGCAATGGGAATATTACTGAGGTTACGAGTTTTTTGATATTTTGGGGAAGTATTCACAAGGTAAATACAGGAAAAAATCCCGATGAATAGAACCCCTATCAAAATAATTTTCCAAATTTTTCGATAGGTTGGGTTTGCTAATTTATTAAAATTTAGCTGATAGCTGAAACCGTAAGCAACGGCTAAGTTAATCCCTAAATGGTAGGGGATAATATATCTTGCTGCGGTTGAAAGTTGTCCCCCCAGGATTAAATCACTTAGAATTAAAATAATATAGGGAATAATCATTAAACTTAGAACATATAACCAAGTTTTTTGAGGGGTTTGACGATAAAGGCAAACCAGGGAGGTTAAAACTAAGATAAGTAAATTAAAATCAAGAATAATTCGAGGAATAACGGAAGCATCCAAGCTAACGGGAGATTCAATAAAGAGAATAAATGTATTATAAATCCATAGAGGAATCATGAATAAAAAATCGAGGTGGACTCGCATCCAAATTGTGTTATCTTGTAGATTATCCCAATTTTTTAACATCACCCATAACCAGGGAGTAAAGCTTAAAAAACTTAATGTGGATGCGATCACATAGCTTCTAAATTTTTGATTAATCTTAAATTTTTCTAAAGCTAAAAGATAAACGGTTTGGGCAACCCACAGAAAAATTGATAATAAAGAAGTATATAATCCTAATGTTAAGGTTAAAGCATAAAGTCCCCAAGTTTGCAGAGTATTAAATCGAATCGCTTTTAATAAGGTTAAACTGGAGAGAAGAATAGTCACTACCCATAAACTATAGGGACGTGCTTCTTGGGCGTAGGCGACATAAAAAGGGGAAACCGACCATAAAGCAACGGCAATTTTCCCGACTATGGGAAGGTGAAATAACGCTAAACATAGCCAATATAAACAAGGGAAAGCCAATAAACTCAAAACAATTGATAAGCTACGAATAGCCATCATTGAACTCCCAAAAATCTGAACCCAAAATTTGACTAAAATAAAATACAGTGGTGCGTGTTCTGGACTTTGGGTTAAGGCGTATATTGTGTCTTGAAATGTTCTTTCTCCGGGTTTCTGATACTGTTGTAAATCAGTAATAGTAATCACAGGTTTTTTAGAGATTTCTTGAACAAATTCCGTTTGAGTATAGCCATAAATTCGCAATCTGGTTGCTACTTCATCCACCCAATACACTTTTTGATCTAAATTAACACAGCGAAAAATTAACCCTAAAATTAAAATAATAACCAGCCATTTTGATTGAAGTTGAGAGATTATTGATTTTAGCTGCATAGGAAAGATGATAATAAGTTGATAGGTAATTGGAAGGATTTAAGGAAGCGATCTCACAAAAACCAACGGATAATTTTTATCACTTAATTGTTTGATATAAGCAGCCGTCAAATAAGCAGAATATTGTTGATCTTGACTTAAATAAACTTTTAAAAAAGCGGTACTTAAGGTATTATGATACCGTTCACTTAACTGTTTTAAATAGTCCCAAGTAATTCCTTGATTCATCCATCGGTTAAACAGTTCAAAGGTAACTCTTGTATGGGGAATTCCCGTCGCGACTGCAAAGTATTTATTCGGGGTTGCTAATTGCTTAAAACCAGGAACTTGTTCTAACACCAACGGAGTTAAAACATCTTCATTTGTGGCGTGCCAAAATACCGGAACTTGAACGTTACTCATGCCAACTTTTCCAAATATACTTTTCCCAAACGGAACAAATAAAAATAAAGCTTGAATGCGATCATCTTTAAAAGAATAGGTTTTTCGAGGTAATTCTAACGCCCGACATTGATAGAGGAGAGAGATATTAAACCGTTTATTGTCAGGGGTGCAATCTTGTTCTAATTGCTCAAAATTAATTTCTGCCCCTGCTAAGGCTAATGCCGTCGCACCTCCAAAGGAATAACCAAATAAACCGACTTTTTGCAAATTGAGTTGATTATTAAATTGACTTGAATTTATGGTTTCAAGTTGATCTAAAATAAAGGTAATATCTAACGGTCTATCTATAAATTCCTGCACTTCAAAGTTATCTTGATGAATGCCCGCAAAAAAGTCTTGTTGCCATTTTTGGTTACTCCCAGGATGATCCGCAATGGCAACAGCAAAGCCTTCAGACGCAAGATTTTGAGCAAAATCACTAAAGCGATTTCTAGTGGCGCCGATGCCGTTTGAAATGATAATTAAAGGAACTGAATTTCTTTGAGTATGTTGGGGTAAATATAAATCTAAAAATAGTTGACGATTTCGATTCTTATCAACAAATTCTAAGGTTTGCTTAGTCACTTGAAAAGAACCCTTTTGTCGTAAATCCGGCAGTTCATTGAAGTTTTGTATAGGTTGAGTCTTCGCTTCCTCAACCGTCATCTCCATTAGAGAGTTAACTGAACTTTTAGTTTCTTGAATTAAGCTGAAAACTTGCCTTCGTACCTCGATAATTTGATTAACATTAATCTGAATATCCGTAGGAAATTGTGCCAGAATATTAATCGGCGTTAACCCGTCGGGATGAACAGCCGCTTCTGCTAACGCAAGCCGCATTGCTTCTGCCCCATTTTCGCCTTGTTCAGTTTGAATAATTTCTCCAGCATTATCAAATAAACTTCTCCCCGCCTTAGCCACAAAAATGCGATTAATTTTAGTCGTATCCATCTCATAGCGAGTATTGAGAAAGTTCCGTAACAAGGATTGTTGATGATGGCTTAAAAACTTCAGATAAATGCTTAATTCTTCTTCAGTTTTTCCCGTTTTAGCAAAAGTTTCTAATTCCTCAATCTCAATAGAAATTTTTCCAATTCCATATTTAAAATCTATTCTTTCCGCCGTCTTCCCTGGTAAAATACTGAAAACGTTGACAAGCCAGCAGGTAGTTAGAGAAAGTAACAGTTTAGAATATCGCGTTTTATGAGAAAGTATAATAGGCTGCATAACGATTAATAAATTTTACCTTTCACTGACTCGCATTTTAGCATTGACAATTGCTCCAAAATCATGCATGATAGACTAACGGAAAATTGAAAATTTAGTCTCGCCTTTAATTCTTTTAGGCGCCTCCTCATTCGTCAAATTCACGTCAGATTGTCACCCCTATGGAAGTCAAACCCATCGCAATTACTGGAATTGGATGTCGCTTTCCTGGCACTAATAATCCGCAAGCATTTTGGAAACTATTGCAAGATGGGATTGATATGATTACAGAAGTTCCGAAATCTCGATGGAACAACGATGAATTTTATCATCCAGACGCTACAATCCCGAATAAAACCAATAGTCGTTGGGGTGGGTTTTTAGACCAAATTGATGAATTTGATCCGCATTTTTTTGGGATTTCGCCACGAGAAGCCCTCACCCTTGACCCGCAACATCGTTTATTAATGGAGGTGGCTTGGGAAGCGCTGGAAGATGCACTGCAAATTCCTGAACAGCTTGCCGGAAGCCAAACGGGGGTTTTTGTAGGCATTGGAACCCATGATTATTCGGTGCTGTTGTGGCAAAACCCCGTCAGCGATTCTCATGCTACCACAGGCACCGCCAACTGCATTGCGGCGAATCGTCTCTCCTATCTGTTTGATTTCAAGGGGCCAAGTTTAGCCGTTGATACCGCTTGTTCGTCGTCGTTGGTTGCTGTCCACCTCGCTTGTCAGAGTTTATGGCGCGGCGAGTCAACCTTGGCGTTAGCGGGTGGAGTGAATGGGTTGTTAATGCCAACGATTATGGTTGGGTTTAGCAAAAGCGGATTACTGTCCCCCGACGGCCGTTGCAAAACCTTTGATGCCAGCGCCAACGGCTATGTCCGCAGCGAAGGGGCGGGAATGGTGGTGTTAAAACCGTTGGAACAAGCGTTAGCGGATGGCGACCCGATTTATGCGGTGATTCGGGGTAGTGCGGTGAATCAAGATGGCCACAGCAATGGCCTAAGTGCCCCTGACGTCGAAGCCCAGAAAGCATTACTGCGCCAAGCTTACAAGGTGGCAGGGGTTTCGCCCGGTCAGGTGCAATATATTGAAGCGCACGGAACTGGAACTAAAGTGGGGGATGCGGTGGAACTGCAAGCGTTAGGGGAAGTTCTGGCTGAAAACCGCCCAGAGGGGGAGTTCTGCGCCATTGGTTCAGTGAAAACAAATATTGGACATTCAGAAACCGCCGCCGGAGTTGCCGGATTAATCAAGGCTGCCCTAATCCTCAAATATCGACAAATTCCGCCAAGTTTGCATTTCCAAAATCCCAATCCTGCGGTTAATTTTGAGCAACTACCGCTCCGGGTGCAACAGCAGTTAACGCCTTGGCCCAACCATTCTGATCCGGCGTTGGTGGGGGTTAGTTCCTTTGGGTTTGGGGGGACAAATGCCCATGTTGTGTTGCAAGCAAACGTAGAGACGCGCCAAAACCTAGAGACGCGCCATGGCGTGTCTCTACAGGGGTTAGGGACACCTTATCTATTAACAATTTCGGCAAAAACGAAACCCGCCTTAAAGGATTTAGCGCATCGATATGAAGTTTTTTTTAGGAATAATTCTGATAGTTCTTTAAGGGATATTTGCTATTGTGCCAATACCAGGCGATCGCAATTTTCTCACCGCCTCACGATTATTGCTGACTCTCACCAACAATTTCAAGACCGCCTCAATGCTTTTGTTCATGATCAAGAAACTTCTGGAGTTCGCTACATAACCACTACTCCTAAAACATCTCCCAAGATTGCATTTTTATTTACAGGTCAAGGTTCCCAATATATTAGGATGGGACAAAAACTCTATGAAACTAATTTGATATTCCGCCAAACGTTAGATCAATGTGAGCAAATTCTCCGTCCTTATTTAAAACAATCTTTATTATCCGTAATTTTCTCAGAAACTAACGATTTACACAAGACGGCTTACACCCAACCCGCTTTATTTTCCCTAGAATATGCGTTAGCTCAATTCTGGATATCTTTAGGCGTTAAACCCTCCGTTGTTCTCGGTCATAGTGTGGGGGAATATGTGGCGGCTTGTTTGGCGGGGGTGTTCAGTTTAGAAGATGGCTTGAAACTAATTGCCACTAGGGGAAAATTAATGCAAGTCTTACCCAAAAATGGGGGAATGGTAGCTGTTTTTGCAGATGAAGAAACGGTGCGATCACTTATTAAAGAAGATGCGACAATTGCCGCCTTTAATACTCCTAATACTCTTGTTATTTCTGGAACCCTTCAAAATCTTTCAAATATTATCGAAAAATGCAATAGCCAAGGTATTAAAACTACCCCGTTAAATGTGTCTCATGGGTTCCATTCCCCGTTAATGACTCCCATGTTAGAGGAGTTTAGAAAAATTGCAGCAGAAATTACTTACCATCAACCGCAAATTCCGCTTATTTCCAATGTTACCGGAATATCGATTCATCAGGATATTGCTACCCCTGAATATTGGTGCGAACATATTATTAAACCGGTTCGGTTTGCCGATAGTATTAGCACGTTAAAGCAATTAGACACTAAAATTTGGTTAGAAATCGGCCCTCAACCCGTTCTTTTGGGGATGGCGCGTTCTTGTGGTTCTGATCTTAATCAATCTTTGTTACCAAGTTTGCGTCCTGAACAAGAATTACAGCAGTTTTTATCGAGTTTAAGCGAACTGTATTTTCAAGGAATCTCGATTAATTGGGCTAAATTAGATCCAGATTATATTCCTAATTTAATACAACTTCCCACCTATCCCTTTCAACGTCAATCCTATTGGTGGTCAACGGCTAAATTTAATCCTCAAAAATCTTTTCCCATTTCTAATTCAAGTCATCCCTTATTAGGAGAAAAGTTACAGTTAGCAGGAACAACAGAAATCCGCTTTCAGTCTCGGTTGAGTTCCCAGTCTCCTCATTATTTACAAGATCATTGTTTGTTTTCTCAGCCTGTTTTACCTGCAACGGCTTATCTGGAAATCATTTTAGCAGCAATCAAAGAAATTCGAGAAAACGTTACCTTATCTCAATTAACCATAGAACAACCGCTAAAGTTATCCACCGCAGAAACAACCGTTCAAGTTATTTTAACCCCCCAATCTCAGGGAGAATACGAATTTAAAATTTATAGTTTTATCGCAGAAGAAAATATCCCCTTAACAGAAACCCTTCACGCTAGGGGAAGCTTAACCCAAACTAACTTAGAAAATAGGCAACTCAGGAATAATTCCCTTCAACGAGAAGGGGGAGAACTTGTCTCGATTTCCCACTATTATGAACAAGTCAAGAAACAGGGGTTTAATTATGGGAAATCCTTTCAAGCGATCGCCAAACTTTGGCAAAAAGAAGACCAAGCATTGGGCTTAATTCAATTACCCGAAGGGTTAAGAACTGAAACCGACTCTTACACCTTGCATCCGGTTTTATTAGATGCTTGTTTTCAAGTTTTAGGGGCAATTTTACTTAAAAAAAGTGATCGCACAACCTATCTACCCGTCAGTATCGAAAATCTGTATATTTATCAACAACCAAGCGATAAAGTTTGGAGTTCTGTTAAAATTAAAACGATTCATTCTCAACAAATCACTGCCCAACTTCAACTATTTGATGATAACAAAACTCTATTAGCAGAAATTGAAACGTTAACGCTACGGGCAATTAACCGAAAATCCTTACAAGAACTCATTCAGATTTCTGATAGTTCCTCCCCAGAACTGCCAGATTTATATCGGTTAACTTGGAAATCTAAACCCCGTTTATCTGCTAGCCAAACTCGTAAAACCGCCAATTGGTTGATTGTTTCAGACTGTCCAGAATTCGGCGTGAAATTAGCTAAAAGTTTAGAGGAAAAAGGCGATCGCTGTTCTATTATTCACCCTGAAAATGTCTCAGGAAAACTACAACCTTGTGACCAGATTATTTACCTCTGGAGTTCTAATCAAACCTTTGACGAAACAGGCGCGAGTTTACTTAATCTGGTTCAACGTATTACTCAGCGATCTGGGATAACACCCCCTCGACTTTGGATCGTGACTTATTCCTCTCCTTTATCCAAACAAACAAAAAATTATGCGTTTGGGTTAGCAAAAGTCATCCGTTTAGAACATCCAAATTTAGCCTGTATTTGTATTGATTTTGAGTCATTGAACTTAATTTTACCCGCCAAACAAAAGACGTTAAAACCAAACGATAGTTTAAACCAAAATTTCCAAACTTTATTAGAAGAATTAGAAAATCCCGACGAAGAAAACCAAATTGTCTACCGTGAGGGAGTCCGTTATGTCCCTCGCTTAAATGCTTATCAACCCGATAGTAAAACCCAACAATCTTATCAACTCAAAATTGCTAATCTTGGAACCCTAGATCACTTTGATTTTATTCCTTTAACCCGAAAAAAACCTGGTTTTGGAGAAGTAGAAATCCAAGTTCGGGCGGTAGGATTGAATTTTCGAGATGTTCTCAACGGGTTGGGAATGTTGAATCAATATTTAGAACAAATGGGAATTTCTAACGCTTCAAAAATTCCGTTAGGAGGGGAATGTTCAGGAATTATTGTCGCCGTTGGGGCTGGCGTTAAAGACTTAAACATTGGAGATGAAGTGATCGCCGCCCCTGCGTTGGGATGTTTAGGCAGTTATATTACCGTTAATCATCAATTTGTTATTCCTAAACCGACTCATATTAATTTTGCTGAAGCTGCTACCCTTTCCACCGCATTTTTAACCGCTTATTATGCCTTAATTGTCCAAGCTCAATTAAAACCTGGCGATCGCATTTTAATTCATGCCGCTTCTGGAGGAGTCGGTCAAGCCGCCATTCAAATTGCCCAACAAATCGGGGCAGAAATTTACGCCACCGCATCCCCTGGAAAGCAAGAGTTTCTCAAGTCAATAGGGATTAAATTTGTGATGAACTCCCGAACTTTAGCCTTTGCTGACAAAATTTGCGAGTTGACAAACAATCAAGGCGTTGAGGTTGTTCTCAATAGTTTAAATGGAGAATTTATTCCCAAAAGTTTAGAAATTTTATCTCCAAACGGTCGGTTTATTGAAATTGGAAAAATCGGAATTTGGACTCAACAGCAAGTTCAAGAAAAACGGGCTGATATTACCTATAAAGCCTTTGATTTATTAGAAATTGCGGAACAAACCCCCCAGTTAATCAAGCAAATGTTAACAAAATTAATGCCTGGGTTTGAAGAAAAACAATTACAACCTCTTCCTTATACTGTTTTTCCCGTTGAAGAGGCTGCCAATGCCTTCCGATATATGGCGCAAGCAAAACATATCGGAAAAGTGGTGATGACGTTACCTCCACCCATTCAAGACATAACGATTCGAGAAGATAGTACCTATTTAATTACTGGAGGATTAGGGGCATTAGGGTTACAAGTTGCCCAATGGTTGGTGACAAAACAGGCAAAAAATCTATTATTAGTTGGACGCAGTGAACCTTCTCAACACGCTAAAAATGTTATTGAAAAGTTAAAAAATCAAGGCGTTACTATTCAAGTCATCAAAGCAGATATTACGGATTTAGAAGCCGTTGAAACGGTCATTAAACCCTATACCATTTCTAATCAATTGCCACCGCTACGGGGGATTATTCACGCCGCAGGGGTTCTGAATGATGGCATCCTGGAAAAACAAACTTGGGAACGATTTAGAGAGGTTTTTGCCCCAAAAGTAACTGGAACTTTGAATTTACACACCGTCACTTTAAATTTACCCCTCGATTTTTTTGTGTGTTTCTCTTCAATTACGGTCTTAATCGGTTCCCCCGGTCAAAGCAATTATGTGGCTGCAAATTCGATCATGGATGGGTTAATGGAATATCGCCACCAACTCGGTTTACCTGGGTTAAGTATTAACTGGGGTGCTTGGGATGAAGCCGGAATGGCAGCCCAATTAAGCAATCAAAATCAAGGGCGATTATTAGCGCAGGGAATGAAAGTGATCGCACCCCAACAAGGATTAAAAGTTCTTGATCAATTACTATCTAAAACTATCCCCCAAATCGGCGTATTTTCTGTTGATTGGTCAGCTTTTATCCAACAAGTACCGGATAGTGTTGCTTTTCCCTTCTTAGAAAATTTGATTTCCCAGGATAAGGCAATTGAACCCGAAGTTAATTCTAACCCAAAATTAGACTTTTTACGACAGTTAGCAACAGCTTCAACGTCTGACCGTAAAACAATGTTATTGGAAAAAATACGAAGCGAACTGGCAACTGTTTTAGGGTATAGTTCCCCTGAATCTATTAACTTAGAAGATAATCTCAGCGATTTAGGAATGGATTCTTTAATGGCGGTTGAATTCAAGAACCGTTTACAAAATTGTTTGGGTAGTACATTCTCCCTCAGTTCAGTCTTTGATTATCCTGATTTAGAAGCATTGGTTAATTATTTCTTAACCGATGTTCTCACCGAAGAGATTCTGAATCAATCTCTTAACACCCGGCGTATTGTTACCCCAACCCCGCCCTCCCAACCCTTAACCCCGCCACCGCCTACCCCTGAACTGATTGAAGAAGAAATTCCCGCAGAATATTATCAATTTGAACGCTTTCCTGAATATTTAACCTTAGAACGAGATATTAAAAAAGCCGAAAAATTAGGCAATCCTTTCTTTAGGATTTATGATGGTGTTGCCCGTGAAACCATTCAAGTTGAAGGGCGAGAATTAATTAATTATGCCAGTTATAATTATTTAGGACTCTGTGGTGATCCGCAGGTTTCAGAACTGGCAAAAACAGCCATTGAAGATTATGGCACGTCCGTTTCTGCGAGTCGAATTGTTGCCGGAGAGCGATCGCTTCATCAAGAATTAGAGCAAGAAATCGCTCAATTCTTAGGAACAGAAGACTGTATTGTTTATATTGGCGGTCATGCCACTAACGTTTCAACCATTGGGCATTTATTCGGCGAAAAAGACTTAATTCTTTATGATGCCCTTAGTCATAATAGTATTCGCCAAGGGTGTCTTTTATCGGGTTCAACTGCGATTGAATTTCCCCATAATAATTGGCAAAGTTTAGAGAAACTATTACAACAAAAACGCCGACAATTTGAAAAAGTGTTAATTGTGATTGAAGGAATTTATAGTACAGAAGGCGATATTGCACCGTTACCGGAAATTGTTGCCTTGAAAAAGCAATATAAAACCTTTTTAATGGTAGATGAGGCTCATTCAATCGGCGTATTAGGTCAGCAGGGGCGAGGTATTAGTGAATATTTTAAGATTCCCGCTTCAGACGTTGATTTATGGATGGGAACTTTAAGTAAATCTTTTGCCAGTTGTGGGGGTTATATTGCGGGAAGTCAGCAACTGATTAAATATTTAAAATATACCGCCCCTGGTTTTGTCTTCAGCGTTGGGATGTCTCCCCCCAACACCGCCGCCGCCCTCGCTGCTTTGCGGATTTTACAAAAAGAACCCCAACGGGTTAGACATTTATGCGATGGCGCTCAACGGTTTTTAACCTTAGCAAAACAACAAGGACTCAATACGGGAATCAGTCAAAATTCTCCGATTATTCCGATTATTGTCGGGGAATCTCAAAAAGCGGTCACACTCTCTCAAGCGTTATTTAAACGGGGAATTAATGTTTACCCAATTGTTTATCCTTCTGTTCCTTATAATAGCGCTCGTTTACGGTTTTTTATGACCGCCACTCACACCGAAGCTCAAATTGAATTTACGATCAAAACTTTAGTAGAGGAGATCCAAAAGTAATATTATTGAATGGGATTCTGAAGTTTTTTTATTTTCCAAAGGGCTAGATAATGATCATTTGGGGTTAATAAATTTGGTTTATAAATTTCATCTAAATCAAACTGACCTTCTTGATTAATTTTATCTTTTAATAGCGAAGAAGGATTAAATAAAAGTAAGGATTGATCCGGTTTTAAAATTTGTTCTAAATCCGTTTGAGGTAATAAATAAATGGTTAGATTCGGGTTGAGTTGATAGCTTAAGGATAAAATATCAAAAATTTGTTGCGTTTCGGTGATTAATGCCGGAAATTCACTTTGGTTAATTAAACGAGCAATCGTCAAATTATGCCGATTTCGACCTTTTTGGTAAACGGGAACCGCCTCTTGATATAAAATACAAGAAATTAAACCAACTGATAGGATCAGTATTAAAATAAACCTCCAAAATCGACGTTTTTTAATCGAATTAAAATCAAAAATTTGAGTGGCGAGTAAGTAAGCAACCGCTAACAATAAACCCAGATAACAAGGAATCAGATATCGAGAGGTTGCTGAAGCTTGTCCTTGGGAAATCCCATCGATTAAAAATAATAGTAAAGGATTTACTAAAATTAAACAAAAAACGAATAACCCGATTGATGGAGGTGTTTTTTGATAAAGGAAGTAACAAGCGAACGTTATTAACCCTAAAACAAAAATGGTGAGGAGAGATCCTAAGATTATAACGAACAAGCTGGGTTGTTCTGAACTCAGGAAATCAAAAAATAAAATTGAAAGGCTATAAATAAAAATAGCAACTTTTGGTAAAAACTCCATGGGTGCTTTCACCCAGGTCGTATTATCCTGGAGTTGTCGCCAGTTCAAGATAATTATCATCATCCAAGGAAGAAAAGCGAGTAATCCTAAGCCAGAATAAACGCTATAATTCTTAACCAGCTTTGTTAATTTTAATTTTTTGAGGGTTAGAATATAAAGGGTTGAACTGATTAAGGTAAAACCTGAGAATAAAGACGTATATAACCCTAAAATTAAGCTTAAGGTATAAGCTAACCAAGATTTAGGATGATTGAGGCGTATTACTTTTAATAAAGTTAAACTGGATAATAGAAGAGTTAGCATCCATAAACTATAGGGACGAGCTTCTTGAGCGTAAGCCATAAAAAAGGGAGAAACCGCAAATAATGTAACGGCAACTTTCCCGACTTCTACAACTTTAAATAATTCTAAACATAATATATATAATAACGGGAAACACAAAACATTCAATAAAACTGATAAAGTTCGGGTGGCGAGGATAGAACTTCCAAAGATTTGTTGCCAAATTCTGAGGAGAATAAAATATAAAGGTGCGTGTTCTGGACTTTGAGTTAAAGCAGAAATTGTATCCTTCCAGTTTCGGTCAGGATTTAATTGTTGATATTGTTTTAATTCCTGAATCGTAATAGAATCTCGTTGAGAAATATCTTGAATCAACGCTTGTCGAGTGTAACCAGAAACTCTTAAAGAGGTAGAAACTTCATCAACCCAATACACTTTTTCTCCTAAATTAATTACTCGAAGTCCTAAGCTGATGAGTACAATAATTAATAGTAAAACGGTCAAGAATTGATGTCGGATAGCTTTTAGGTGATTCATCTTTTAAGTTCCTTTTGGGTTATACAAGTTGTATCTAATACTTGAAAATTTGAGTAAGTAAAAACTGAACAAGGTTCTATTAAGGGAGTAATCGCTAATTTTTTTCCTTGTTTAAGTTCTTCAACGGTTTCCACAACTACTTTTTTAAATGAACTGTTCACAAGCCAAGGCTTTTCTAATAAGTAATGGAGGTGATTAAAATTAGATTCCAGTAGCAAAAAATTAATGTTATATTGATGAATAAAGTTAGTAATTACCTCTAAATCAGAACTATACTGAGCTTGAATTAAATCAAGGGTTCGCTGTTCAATTTCCTGATAATATTTGATATGATGGGGAAGGGCAAACTCTCCACCCACTAAAACGGAACGTTGGGAAAAAGCTGGTAAATTATCAATTTCATCCGCTAAAGATGCAATTAAAGTGTCTTTCGGCTGAGTTGAAAAAAATTGATATAGTTCAGGATATTTACCAATGACCCATCCTTGGAAAATAAACGGAACAATTGGAATAAACGGTAAGACTAAAGAAAGGGTGAGGACTATTGCTGCAATTCTCAAACTGATGATTTGTAAAAGTTGGCTTTTAGGTGATTCTCTTTGCAATTTGTGGTAAAATTTTACGCCATAATTTAACATAATAAATAAAACAATCCCCGAACTTATTGCCATTATAAAAATAAAGCTATGGTAAGTATAGCGACTGGGAAAGTAAAGTTTAAATAGGAAAATATGAGCCAGAAAAAACAGACTTAAACAAGCTAAAATTAGAAAGAATAAAATCTGGATTTTAGAGGTAATAAACTGGGTTAAGAGAAGTTTAAGTTTTAAGAATAACGGTAAAGCTAAACTCAATAAAATTGGGAAGGGGTATAAGGGAAGATTTAAGCCACTATTCCCATCTAAAATAAAATAAAGAAGGTTAACCCCGAAATATTCAACCCGTCCGTTTAAACCGAATTCTGGCATGATTTTCATCTGTGCGCCATTAAAGGTTTCACCAAATTCGGATAGTTGGACAGCAAAAATAGAAAGAATAATCGCAGCAATGATGAGTCCTGATATCCAAAAAATATAGTTTTCTTTGTTTTTGGAAAGCCGAAGTGCTTTCCCTTTAAATTGAAATAATTTAGCGGTAAGTAATGCTAACGCAACTAATAAAAACTGGGGAAAAAATAGGCCTAGCAAGGCTAGGGTTAATAAGGTATAAAAAAGTGATCTCTCAATTAAATAATACATAAAAGCTGCAAAAATTGGATATAAAAAAGCTCTCGGTGTTGCCGAAATTAAATCATCATTCATCCAGAGCGTTTCATTGAAAATTAATGTTCCTAAAAAAGCTGATTCTGGACGGGAAAAAATATTAAGAGAAACATGAAAAAGATAAGCAGTTGTGATTAACGCTAAAAGAGGGGGTAAAATTTTCGCAAGCGTAATAGCACCGATTCCCATTTGAGCGATTAACCAATAAATAAACTTATATCCAGCAGGCGCAACACCATAAAAATAATCGGCAATAAAATCTTCCGTAAACAATTGCAAATCAAGGAACTTTTGTAACCAAACTACATGATGTCTAGCATCATCTTGAATCAAATAAGGATGAATTAAATAAAAACCAATGGACATTAATCCAAAATAAATCGGAATTAATAAACTGAGTATTAACCAAAATTGAGTTGAACGATTTTTAAACAGATTAATAAGGTAAATTGAAGTTATAATTTGATTTTCGCTCATTGTTTTTAAATGAATTGAATCATGAAAATTGCAATCATTACGTCAGGATTTCTTCCCGTTGTTGATGGCGTGACCATAACGGTTTTTCAGCGAATTCAAAAGCTGAGTCAACTCGGACATCAGGTTTTATTATTTTGTCCTGATTATAGTGCATTACCAACCATTTATCCCCATTGGAAAGATTATACAGGAGATATTTTACCTGGAGTTCGGGTTATTAATTTAGACAGTACCGCCTTTATGGGGGTTGATTTTGAACGGAATGTGAGCCAAAAATCTTATCAAATTGTATTAGAAGAATTAGAACAGTTTCAACCTGACATTATTCATGTTGATGAACCGGAAAGACTTTGGTTAGGGTTTTTAAAACGACCTGGAATCGATTTTTCTAAACAATATAATATTCCCTGTGTGAGTTTTTTTCATAGTAATTTAATGGAATATTTAGAGGATTATTTACCGTTACCCTCCATTATTATTGCAGGAATTCAGTTTTTATTAAAATTTCATTTTAGATGGACGTATAACGGCTATAATGCAACGTTAACCGCTAGTTTCTCTAGTGCTAAAAAGTTGGTTCAGGTTGGACTTCGCAATGTTATTTTTGATCAGTTATTAGGCGTTGATTTAGAACAATTTAATCCCCACAAGCGGGAAGACAATTTTTTTGCTAAACATTATCATTTATCTAATGTTGATGACAAGGTTAAACTAATCTTTTTAGGACGGTTAACGCCTGATAAGGGGTGGAAGTTTACCCTTAAAGCTTTACCAAAAATCAAAGAATTGATTGATTTAGATCAAGTTAGTTTTATTATTGCAGGTGATGGAAAATTGAAAGATGAAATTGCTCAGAACTTTCAATCTTTTACCGCTAATATTCATTTTTTAGGGCGGGTGGAACCGAGTCAAGTTGCAGGACTTTTAGCGAATAGTGATATCCATATTACGATGTCGGAAAAAGAAACCAGAGGGTTAACCATATTAGAAGCATTTGCATCTGGTATTCCGGTTTTAGCACCTGCTGCGGGTGGGGTTGTTGATAGTATTGAATCGGGGAAAAATGGTTTATTATTTACACCTAAAAATGCTGATGATTTTGCTAAAAAGTTAAAAGTTTTAGTGGAGAATTCAGAGTTGCGGGAACAAATGGGACGGCAAGGGAGAGCAACTGTTCAAGATTGTAGTTGGGATGAGGCCGTTCAAAATTTATTAGAGATTTGGAAACGACAAATTCAGCAGAAGTAATACAAGAGAAATAAAGCAATCTCAAAGGTTTTGAGATTGCTTCATTTCCCTCACAATGACAATACAATTAATTACGACGTTCAGATTCTTTCTTAATGGCTTCTAACGTCATTTTCAATGTATTTTCATAGATACTATAAAATAAAGCTCTGGTGCGGGTTGAACCGGGATCAACATTAACTTGATGCTGAATAATCACTTGTTTAGAGGAAATTGGTTCAATTGTCCAGCTTCCTTGTAACGATTTCACCTCTCCTTCAACGAGTTTAAATGCAATTTGTTTAGGATAAGTTTCGCTGGCTGAAACGCGAATTCGGCTTGTTTCATCAACAATCAGTGCTTTAATTCTATACACTTGTTCAAAGACTTTTTGATTTCCTTGAACTTTTAACAGTTTGCTACTGGTAACATTGGGTAAAAATCGATAAAAATTATTATAATCTGTTAACACTTTCCAAGCGGTATCCGCAGGGCTATTGACAACAATTCTAACTACATATTGCCCATTTCTTCCGGTTAATACTGCTCGTTGAGGTTGGCTAGATAACAGAACAGGATTAACGCGTTCAGCAACTGCAAGGGGACTATTGATCAAGGTGAAACTTAAACCAACAGTAGACGCAAAGGTAATCCAAGATTGCCAATAGTTTTGAGACTTAAAAAACATCTGTTCGTAGTGGCGCTGAGAGCGCGGCACACCAAGATTAACCTTCCCGATTATATCAAAAAACTAAATCCAAAATGATCCAAAATGGTTGTCTTTGAAATGGATAATTAGGTAACACCACTTTACAACCTGAATAACCTTGATAGAATTTCTCCCAATTAACTGACCCCCCATTAACGTAAAATTCTGCTAAATTAGATAACGATTTTGAGTCATTTTGTAAGGATAGAAACTCTAGGTCTGGGAAAAAACGATGATTAACTTGATTGTCCCGCACTCGTCCTTGAAATAGTCCTTCTGGGGTTCCTCCACTACAAAATTCAGCGAATTGTTGTTGTAATTCTTGTTTAGATCGGGTAATAATGGCTAACCGATGATTAAATTGCGATCGCCCGATATTCGCAGTAAAACAAATATCGGCTAAAGCGTGATTTTTATTATTTTTTAAGTAATTTTGATATCGGACAGCTAACTGTTGTAAAGCGGTTGGAGTTTTTGCCGATAAAGTTAATAGATTAACAGTTGGTTCTGTTGTTATTGATTTCGTCTCTAATAACGGAGCTTCTGCTAAGATCACATGGGCATTCGTTCCACTAAATCCGAAGGAACTGACCCCTGCTATTCGGTCTTGATTTCCTCTCACCCAAGGTAAAAGAACGGTTGGAACTTTAACCGCTATTTTATCCCAATCAATATGAGAATTAGGGGTATTAAAATGTAAATGGGGTGGAATTTCTTGATGTTGTAATGCTAAAATAACTTTAATTAATCCAGCCATTCCTGCCGCCGCTTCCAAGTGACCAATATTGGTTTTAACAGAAGCGATAATTAAAGGAAAATGATCCGCTCGATTTTCGCCATAAACGGCATTTAAAGCATTCACTTCGATCGGATCTCCTAATGGAGTTCCAGTGCCATGAGTTTCAATATAACTGACTTGTTCTGGTTTAACTCGACCATTCTCTAACGCTTGCTGAATCACGGTTTGCTGGGCGCGACCATTGGGAACTGTTAAGCCACTGGTACGACCATCATGGTTAACGGCAGAACCCCGAATAATCGCTAATATATTATCATTTGAAGCGATCGCATCGTTTAACCGTTTTAATACAATGACCCCGCAACCTTCCCCCCGAACAAATCCATCCGCCGCTTGATCAAAGGTTTTACAACGTCCTTCTGGGGATAACATTTTTGCCCTAGAAAAGTTAATGCTCATTTGCGGAGAAAGAATTCGGTTAACCCCTGCTGCGATCGCCAGATTACACTCGTGATTTCTTAAACTTTGGCAAGCGGAATGAACGGCAACTAATGAAGAGGAACAAGCCGTATCTAACGCTAAACTAGGGCCAGTAAAACCAAAGCTATAGGAAATTCGACCGGCCGCCAAGCTATGGGAATTTCCAGTGGCAAGATAAGCATCAATTTCAGTGTTTTGGCGGCTGAGTAACCGATGCCAATAATCATTTGCACAGATGCCAACAAAGACTCCCGTTTGGGTTCCCACGAGGCGATCGACGGCTAAACCCGCATTTTCTAATGCTTCCCAACTCACTTCTAAAAGCAGGCGTTGTTGGGGGTCGAGACTGGCGGCTTCTCTGGGAGAAATGCGGAAAAATTGAGCATCAAAATCCTGTAAATTGCCGACAAACCCCCCCAGACGGTTACAAATGGTTCCTGGGATGTCGGGGTTTGGATGATAGTATTCATCGATATTCCAGCGATCTTGGGGAACAGGTGCGATCGCATCAACGCCATTCCGCAGCAGTTGCCAAAATTGTTCGGGACTTTCCACACCCCCTGGAAAACGGCATCCCGTCCCAATAATGGCAATGGGTTCATGATGGCGATTTTCCAGCGCCTCTAGTTTGGCTTGCATTTGTTCGAGGGCCAAAAGTGCTCGTTTGGTTGGGGATAGTTCGGTATGCAATTTATTAGAATCAGCAAATTCTGATTTTCTATCGCATAAAATCCATTTTGTCAACAAGTTTCAGGAGATTGTTTTAACAAAACCTGTTGACATCTATAGTTGAACTGTTCACAATTTAAATAGATGAGCAAAAAAGGAGTTTTATTAATGCCATCACGACCAATCAATTTTAGACTGGGAGAAAAAGCTTATGCTAAACTCATTGAAGAAGCCCGTGAGGGTGAAAGTGCATCTAAAACCGCACAACGGCTTTTAACAATGTTACTCACAGGACAAAAACGAGAATTAGGTTTAAAGATCGGTGGTAGACCGACTAACCCGATGAATGTCATTATTCCAAAGACAAAATCAACTATGGGAGAGTTGAGGGAAGACATAATAAAAGATGTCACCCCCAAACTCAGGAAGTTAAAACGTGAGATTATGGAATTAAAACAACTAATAGCAAAAAATAATGCTTGAAAGCTCTGGGAAAACTTAAAATAAGTTTTTTATTGGTTTCTAATACTTTAGATTTTATTAATAATTCCAAAGGTTCAATTTTTCTAATAACAGCGCCTCTGCTTCCTCCTCAGAAAGCTGTTGAACTTGAGACAAGGATTCATCAACAATTCGTTGATTTTTATCATAGGTTAAAGATAGAATACTTTCCCCTAAATAATTGGTTAAATCGGCTAACGTGGGATAGTCAAAAATTATCGTCGTTGGAAAAGAACATTGAAAACGATTTTGCAAACGGTTTCTGAATTCCACAGATGTTAAAGAATCTAAACCGAGTTCAGAAAATCCCTGGTTTGGGTCAAGAGTTGTCCCCGTATCTAAACCTAACACAATCGCTAATTGAGATTGAATTTCTTGTTTTAATTGTTGATAAGCTTCGGTCATCGGTAAAGATTTCAGTTGATTAATCCAAGTTTGTTCTTCCTGAGAAGACAATAACAATTCACTCAAGAAAGGATAGCTTTTTTGTTGCAGTAATTGAGGTTGTTCAAAATCAATCACACTCACTTGAGTCGGTTTTTCTATTAAAATCCACTCTAAAACAGCTAACCCTTGTTCAGGGGAAATTGTTCCCATTCCTTTAATACTTAAAGGTTGATTTGTTCGATGTGCGAGTCCGATTTCACCCCAAGCACCCCAGTTAATACTGGTGGCTGTTTGTCCTTGTCCTCGCCGGAAATGCGCTAAAGTATCTAAGGTGATATTCGCGGCGGAATAGTTGCTTTGACCTGCGGAACCCAACACCGAAGCAACGGAAGAAAATAACAGGAAAAAATCGAGATCAAGAGCACGAGTTAATTGATGTAAATTCCAGCCACCTTTAAGTTTCGGTGAAATCACTTTTTTAAAAGATTCTCGACTTTGTTGAACTAACATCTTATCTTCAATTAATCCCGCTGCATGAATCACTCCTTTTAAGGGGGATAAACTTTGATAAATTTCCTCAAATACCGTTGCTAATTGCTGATAATCCGTAACATCCGCTTGTCTAACAATAATATTAGCTTGAAACGAGTTAATTCGAGTCTGAATCACCTCGTTTACTGAATTTCTCCCCACTAAAATTATCGTATTTGCTCCCCATTTGCTCAACTGTTCTGCAATGGTTAATCCTAAATCTCCTAATCCTCCAGTAATTAAATAAGATGAGTCTTCCCAACTGCTTTTAGAACGATTCGAGTTGGTTTGTTCTAGGGGAGGAGTAATAATAATTTTACCAATATGTTTCGCTTGCTGCATGAACCGAAACCCCTCGATTATCTGTTCTGCAGAGAAAACTTGATGAGGTAACGGTTGAAGTTGAGACACAGCAAATTGATGGATTAATTGAGAAAATAAGGATTGAATTAAACTCGGATTTTGCTGAATCATCTCCATTAAATCAACAATAAAATAAGAAATATTCGGTTTGAAATCAGCGACTTTTTCCGGTTGCCAAATATTTTGTTTTCCAATTTCTATAAAACGACCGTTTTCTTTAAGAATTGAAAGGCTTTTAGGAATAAAATCTCCCGTTAGGGAATTTAAGACAATATCAACACCTTCACCTTCTGTTAGCGTGAGAATTTGTTCCGCAAAGTCTAATGTTCGGGAGTTCATAATATACTTAACTCCCATAGATTCTAGCAGCGACCATTTGCTCGGAGATGCGGTCGCAAAGACTTCTGCACCTGCTTTTTTAGCCAATTGTACCGCAGCTAACCCTACGCCTCCGGTTGCTGCATGAATGAGAATGCGATCGCCTTTGGTAATATTTGCTAAAGAATATAAAGTATAGAAAGCGGTTAGAAATGCACCGGGTATTGTTGCGGCTTCTACAACCGTTAACAATTCGGGTTTGAGGACAACTAATTCAGCATTAATTGTAATATATTGGTTAAAGCTGCCAGGTGCGATCGCCATTACTGGATCACCGATTTTAAATGAGTTTACTCCATCCCCAACGGCGATAATTTCTCCCGCACATTCTAACCCTAAATCTCCCGCTTCCCCTGGATACAAATCTAAAGCATTTAAAACATCTCTAAAATTTAATCCAGTTGCTTGCACTTTGATTTCCACTTCCCCAAAACTGGGTTGACGGCGAGAAATGGGTTGCCATTTTAAATGTTCTAAGGTTCCTCGTTGCGTAATTTGTAGTTGTAGTGACGTTTGAGGAAATGAATGGTGCTGAGATTTTTTAATCAGTCGAGGAACCCAGCGATCGCCCTTTCTAAATGCAATTTGATCTTCAGAATTTTCTGTTATAATTTCTGTGAATAACTGTGCCGCTTCATCCGGTTGGGGAGAGACATCTAAATCAATTAACCGACACCGAAATTCAGGATGTTCTAAAGCGATGGTTTTTCCCAGTCCCCAAAGGGTTGATTGAAGAATTGCAGGTTCTTGAATGATACTATTATTAATGGCTTGTGTTCCTCTAGTGACGATAAAAAGTTGAGGTGGTTCTGACCCTTGTTGAGATGCTAAACTTTGAATTAAATTAAGAATAATTTCCCATTCCGGTTGAGAGGAAGTTTCAAGACTCCCTAAATAAATCACACCTTGTAAGGGAAGATGCGATCGCCTAAACTTAAATAACGTTTCAAAATCAATCGGTTCTATTAGATTAACTAACTGACAAGTTTGATTATGGGAGGTTAGCAATATTTCTAGCGATTTTGCAAGCGTTGAAGGTTGAGTTAAAATTAACCAATCCCCTGCTTTTTTCGTTAAATTAGAAAGAGTTTGAGGGACAGATTGATTTTGTTTTTGCCATTTTATTTCATATAACCAATTGTACCAATTTTCTAACGGTTGTTGAGGTATTTCTACACCAAGAAGCGTTTGGGAAGTCACTTTTTTAGACGTTAACCCTTTGACTTCCATTACTAAATCACCTGCGGTGTTAAAGAGTTGAACATCAGCAACTAAGGAATTAGAACGTAACCTGACATAACTCCAGACGCAGGTTTGAGGACGTTGATAAATTGTTAACTGTTCAAGCGAAGTAGGTAAATAAACTTCGGATAAATTAGAATCCGGTAAAATTGTCAGGAGGACTTGTAAACATCCATCTAATAAAACCGGATGAACGTGATAAGAATCAGCCTCTAAATTTTTGGGTAATTCTATCCTACCTAACGCTTGCTCTTCTCCAACCCACAATTGTTTTAAAACTTGAAAAGTCTCACCATATTCTAATCCCCGTTGTTGGCATGTTTGATAATGGTGTTGAGGTTCTCTCGGTTGTAAAGTCGTTTGATAGAATTCAATATTAATCGATTCTAAATGTTGAGGTGGAGAAGGGAAAGTAATTTTTCCTGAACAATTTAAGCTCCAATCCTCCTCTTGATTTGAATATTGGCTATAAATTTTAAATGAAGATTCTGTTGGATTTTTTTCTAAAATAACTTGAATTGTTGTTTCAATTTCGGCTAGAATTGGGCAAGGATACCCAGCCCCTGCGATGTTAGGGAGGTTTTTTGTTAAGAATAATACTTTTTCAAATGTAATAGTTTTTAAGCATAAATTTTGATGATTAAAAATTTTAATTCCTGCGGATAAGGCAATTTCTAAATAAGCCGTTGCTGGTAAAACAGCTTGTTGATAAACTCGATGATCCTTCAGAAATGTAGGATTATTTGGACTAAGTTGGGATTGAAATAAAATTTGTTTTAAAGGGGAAGATAGTTTTTCTCCGAGTAAAGGATGAATTAATCGAGAGGGTTTCATTAAACGTTGTTGGATGACTTCTTTGGGAGGATCAATCCAATATCGTTTCCGTTCAAAGGGATATAACGGTAAACTGACTTTATGATAAGAATAATCTTGATTAAATTTTTTCCAATCAATCACCACACCCTGAATATAAAGTTGACTCAAACTCTTTAAAATTTCTTGCCAATCTGTTCCTTCAGATCGTAAGCTAGGACAGCAAATTACCTCCTGATTAGAGTAGGAAAAACGCGCAATTCCTGATAAAATCGGTTTAGCACCGCATTCAATTAGAACATTGTAACCTGCTTGTTTTAAGGTTTCCAAACCCGCAGCAAATTGAACTGTTTCTAAGAGATGGCGACACCAATAGTTAGGCGTGGTTATTTCTTGATGAATGATTTCTCCGGTTAAATTAGAAATCAAGCAAATATTAGGACGGGAAAAGTTAACTTGGCTTAAAATTTGCTTGAATTTATTAACAATCGGTTCCATTAAGGGAGAATGAAACCCATGAGAAACCGTTAAATATTGAGTTTTAATCTTTTTTTTGTTACAAATTTCTACAATAGCGTTAACGGCGGATTCAGTACCGGAAATCACAATATTTGCCGAATGGTTAATAACAGCGATCGCAACTTTGCCCAAATGCAATTCAATTAAGGATTCAACGGTGTTTTGATCGGCAAAAATCGTGAGCATCTTCCTCGGAGGTAACTGTTGTATTAGTCGTCCCCTCGCCACCATTAATTTTAACCCATCTTCTAAACTAAAAACCCCCGTCGCACAAGCCGCAACATATTCTCCCAGACTATGACCTAAAACGGCTTCCGGTGTAATTCCCCAAGATTTCCATAAGGTAAATAAAGCATATTCAATCGCAAATAAGGCGGGTTGGGTATAGGCGGTTTCGTTGAGGGGAGAAGGTTGATTTTGTTGAGGATAAAGAACAGAAAGCAACGGTTTTTCTAACTCAGATCGAAGAATTTGATCGCAATCATCTAAAGTTTGGCGAAAGGTGGGTTGGGTTTCATAAAGTTGACGACCCATATTAATATATTGAGAACCTTGTCCGGTAAATAAAAAGGCGATTTTGTGACGGGAATGACGGATTTTTCCTTGAAGCCAGTTGGGATTTTCTTGATAATTTTGAATAGCAGTTAATTGTTGCTGTAAATTCTCAATAGAATCCGTAAGAATGGCTAATCGATAATTAAAATGCGATCGCCCGATTTGAGTCGTAAAGGCAATATTTTCTAATAATAGTTGAGGATGATTATTCAAAAAATTTAGATAACGATTAACTAACGCCTTTAAAGCAGTTTCTGTTTTAGCAGAAAGGGTTAAAAGAAAATGAGAAGGTTTAATTTGATCAACCCTTAACGGTTCTGGTGCTTCTTCTAAAATCACATGAACATTGGTTCCTCCCACCCCCAAAGAATTGACCCCAGCGCGACGGGGGGTGTCGGTTCTCACCCAGTCTTTTAAATCCGTATTGACATAAAAAGGACTATTCTTAAAATTAATTTTCGGATTCGGATTGCGGAAGTATAAACTGGGCGGTAATTGTTGATAATTCAACGCTAAAACCGTTTTAATAAACCCAACAATTCCCGATGCAATTTGTAAATGTCCGATATTCGTTTTAACTGAACCAATGGCGCAGAAATTCTTGTGATCGGTTGTCATTTCAAACGCCTGACTTAAGCCGCCAATTTCAATCGGATCACCTAAAATTGTTCCGGTTCCGTGCGCTTCGATATAATTAATTGTATCTGCTGTAATATTAGCGATCGCCATTGCTTCTGCTACCACTCTCGCTTGTCCTTCTCCATTAGGTGCTAAATATCCAACTTTTGTGGCACCATCATTTGCCATTGCAGACCCTTTTATGACCGCATAAATTTGATCTCGATCGGCGATCGCTTCCTCTAATCTTTTTAACACAACTAACCCGACACCACTGCCGAAAATTGTACCTTTTGCCTCTGCATCAAAGGCGCGACAATGACCATCATTAGAAACGATCATTCCCTCTTGATAAAGATACCCTTGTTTTTCAGGAACTCTAACCGAAACACCCCCCGCTAATGCTAAATCGCACTCGCCATTCAGCAAACTTTTACAAGCAACATGAACCGCTACTAATGACGTTGAACAAGCGGTTTGTAAATTCACACTGGGGCCTGTTAAATTTAATTTATAGGAGATGCGAGTGGTTAGATAATCTTTATCATTAGCCACCATGAGTTGAAAGCCACCCATAGAATCTAAAGTCAATGTTTGTAAAGTTTCATTCGGATCAAATTGATGGCGATTGGGATATAAATTATTGAAAATATAAGTATTCATTGCCGCGCCCGCATAAATGCCAATAGCACCGTTATAATTCAACGGATCATATCCAGCATCTTCTAAACTTTCCCAAGCGCATTCTAATAATAAACGCTGTTGCGGATCGATTAATTCTGCTTCTTTGGCGGTATACCCAAAAAAGTCAGCATCAAACAATTCTATATTGGATAAAATCGGACTAGCTTTAACATAATTGGGATTTTTAACTAAGTTTGGATCAACACCGGATGCGAGGATTTCTGCATCGGTAAAAAAGGAAATGGATTCAACGCCGTTTTGTAAATTTTGCCAAAATTTCTCTAAATTATCTGCCCCCGGAAATCGCCCCGCCATACCAATCACTGCAATATTAAACGGTTGCGAACCCGTCGAATGATTGCGAGTCTGATTAGGAGTCGCTTTCGGTGTGGTTTTAGAGGTGCAGAAATCCGCTAACGCTGCAATGGTTGGATAACGGAAAAAGTTAATAATGGCTAAGTCATAGCCTAATTTGTCTTGAATTTGCTGTTGAACTTGAATTAATAAGAGAGAATTCCCCCCTAACTCAAAGAAGTTTTCCGTTAATCCAATCGAAGATAAACCTAAAACAGCTTGCCAAATTAAAGTGATTTGTTCTTCAAGTTCGGTTGTAGGTAGAGTATTAACGGCAGTTGAACGTTGGAATTGTTGCAGAATCTCGTTAAATTCTCCGGCTTCAAATTGTTGGGTTAACTGTTGGCGTTGAATCTTACCAATGGCTGTTTTAGGAATACTTGTTTTGTCTACCGGAATAATATAGTCAGGGTTTATCCCAATTTTAGTTAATAATTTTTCTCTAATTTTATGACTTAAACTTATAATATTATCACTGCTAATCGGATGAAAAAAAATCGCTAATTTTTCTGTGCCATTCTGATGAGGTGGACGCACTGCACAAGCCGCCGTATAAGAAACAGCAACTTCTGGTAAAGTTTCTACAATGGCTTCAATTTCATGGCTATAATAATTCACGCCATTGATAATAATCGTATCTTTAGCCCGACCCACCAGTGTGAGTTTGCGATCGCTAATAAACCCTAAATCCCCCGTGACAAACCAGCCTTCACTGGTAAACGCTTCTTGATTCGCTTCAAAATGATTATAATATCCTGGAGAAACTACATCCCCTTTTACTTGTAAATGACCGATGCTTTCTTCGGGGAGGACATTATTTTCTTCGTCAACAATTCTAATTTTTACTCCTGGAATCGGTTCCCCTAAATTAACAAACGAGTTAGAATTAATATCCGTATTTTCTACTCGTTTAATCGTTCCACTTAAACAGGCTTTATCTAAGCAGTGAATTCTAAAAACTTCGGATTGATTGGGGATAAAATAAGTAATTCCTGATCCTAATTCTGCCATCCCAAATGCTGGACGAATTGCCGTTGCGGGTAAATTATAGCTGACCAAATTTTGTAAAAAAGTTTTAATCGCATCAACGCTAATAATTTCACCCGCCGTTAATAAAAACTTAACGCAGGATAAATCCCAATTTTGGCGAGGATTTTTTTCTAAGTGTTGGTTAATTAAACTATAAGCAAAGTTAGGTGCCCAACTGTGGGTAACTCGATATTGATTAATTAATTCAATCCAATTGAGGGGAGAAGCGAGAATATTTTCTTTAGTTGTATAAATCAGTTTACAGCTCAATAAAATTCCCCGAATATGCCAATCGCTAATACTGCCAATATGGTCAAAGGGTAGCCAATTTAAAATAATATCATTTTGGTGGTGATGATTTAGAAGATTTGCCCCTCTGGCGCGACTAATTAGATTTCGATGGGTGAGTTGGATACATTTAGGAATTCCGGTACTCCCAGAGGAAAGACTGAGAAGTGCCACGTCATCGGGTTGGGGAGAATAATAGTTAGTATCTGGGGAAAATTGCCATAAATGTGCAATCGAAACTAACCTTAGATTCTGTCCGGCTAAGTTTTGAAGATCAGGTGCCTGAATTTGGGATGTTAAAATAGTGGGAAACTCTAAAAATTGCCAAATTAAAATCAGTTTTTCTCGAATCGGGTTAGACTCTTGATAACTGGGGGGAACTTCGAGAATAACAGGAATAAATCCACCTAAAATACAACCCCAAAATGCCGGAATTAAATCAAAATTCTGTTCAAGTTGCAGGATAATTTTATCCCCTGGTTGTAATCCTTTGCTTCTTAATCCGGCTAAAATTTTTTCAGCGAGTTCTAACAGTTGACGATAGGATTGATGGATAACTTCGCCCTGGGATTGCCAGTAAACAATTTGTTGTTTGGTTGAAGTTTTAGTGGCTGTTTGTAATCCTTCAATTAAAGTTTGAGGGGTGTTGAGATCAACGGAAAGAGAACCGCCATCAACAATTGCTGGATTGAGGGAGGGGAAGTCTTCTTGCATGGGTTACGGAGTTGGTTTCATTTTTTCGAGATATTTTACCAAGGAAACGTTATGTGCTTGCTATATAATCATTATAATCTCTTTCTTTCCTGATTTTTGTTTAAGTCCCACTAAGGCAAATAACGATTAATAATACCAAACTTAAAGCTTGTTACTTATTTAAATTTCAACAAACCCAAAACATCGGCGACTGAAATTTGCCAACTTTCTATTACACTAAGAACAGGTAAAATATCTACATCATATTTAACTTCTGGTAATTGATTGGGTTGAAAAACCATCACCGATTTATCATCGGGGTCAATGAACCAACCTAACTTTGTTCCCTGTTTAAGAGAGAAAATAATCTTGTTAATCACGCGGTTTGGAGACTGTTCGGGGGAAAGAATTTCAATGATCCAATCTGGAGCAATTTCTACTCGGTTTGAAATTTCTCCATCTTCATCAACAGGAATGCGCGACCACTCAAATACGGCAAGATCTGGAACAAGAGAACACCCTGCAAACGTGCATCTTAATTCTGTAAGTCCATAAATTAATTGCTGCGGTTCACCAACTTGATTAATAAGGGTTACTAAGCGAGTTTGCAGAATACTGTGTTTTCCTTGGGGCATTGTTTTGTGATAAATTTGACCGTCAATGTACTCGCAAGCGGGTTTAGTTTCCGGCAATTTCAAGAACTCTTCTAAAGAAAAATTTGTAGTGAATTGAACTGATGTCATGGTAATCATTAATCCTTTAATTCAAATAATCTTAAAAACCAATTACAGTATCCCCTTCGGAAAGATTGAGCTTTTCTAACAACTCCTTAGAAAATGTCACCCCTACAGAATTACCAATTTTGCGTAACTTTAAGGTCTGGATCATGAAACTTTCCCTAATGTAATTACGAGTGTAATTACTATC
>NZ_JBJUDF010000035.1:0-3669 GCF_046067725.1 Planktothrix sp. | reverse complement strand
CACCGCTGCCCTCGATGCCACCGGGGGAGATGTGCGCCGTGTCCAAAAGTTAAGCCGCCACCATGACCTGAATACTTTGATGATTTATGATGATAACCGCAAGAATGCTCAGGGAGAAATTACGAATTTATTAGATGATTTGGTGTGAGGGGGGAGGGACGAGGGACGGGCGGCGAGTTTTAACCTAACCTTGTGTAAATAATTTCAGGAGGTTGTATGGATAAACTAGAACATTATCGCAATGTGATTAAAAATATTTTAACTCAATACTTAGTAAAAATACGATTTTTGAAAAGGAAACACCACCATTTTCAGATGATGTCTCCATGACTTAACTTAATATTCCGATGGCAGCATTAACACACCACCACTGACATAAAGTTTGATTTCAATCAAAGGAAATTTCGTGTATTCAATCTGTTGAATTACAGCAGGTTTTATACCTTCTTTTGGTGTATCTGACCAACAAGTTATTACCGCTTTATAGTTCTCTTCAGGTAGAATAAATGGAAACTTCCGTTCTCCTTCTCCAACAACAGATAGCACCCAAACTTGGAAATAAGCCAGGTATTCATCTCGCTTCAGTTGATATTGATAAGAAGCAATGGCATCAATCAACCAATAGGCTTTAGCTTGTTCTGCTAAATATTGAATACCATCGGTGTAGGGAAATCCCAGAAAATTGCGATGAATTTCTTCAGTTCCCGTGAATTGAGAGAGGTCAGATAGAGTGATAGTGTTCATGATTTTAACCTAAAAAACTCTCTCCCAACAAGCGGTAGCTAACTTTATTATTGTTGCTAAATTTCGTCTTCTTCAGGAGATAAAGAAGTTAAAATTGGAGTGGCAGAAGGCGGATATGGTAATTGAATTGTTTCAGCAATTGTGTCATTGACAACAACTCTTAAAAAATAAGCTTCTGCATCGTTACAATAAAATTCAGGATGTTGTTCTTCTCCAGAAACCAAGGCAGATAATAATGTGTAAATTAGAGCGATTGCACCTTCTTTATTACAGATTATTTGTGCCGCATCTCTGGCTTGAGTTTGAGGGTACAGATGTAGAATCGGTTCGGTTTCCATTGTTAAAATTGAGGGGGAGCGACCCCCCCATTAACGCAATTACTGTTTAACTTTTGCTGATTGAATCATGCTCTGAATCGTAGGATGATTAAACTGCTGATTAAGATTTTCTTTTGCCTTGAATAAATCTTGATAAACTTGTTCGACATTTTGCTGCATTTGTTGATAACAAGCGGCATTACGATTAACAGATGTTGCATTAGATTCTTGAAAATGGCTATAAGAATCCTTGAGAAGTTTCTGCATTTCTTGGAATTTATCAAACGCTTGAGACATCTGATTCAATGCCATATTCATTTCAGCTAAAGCTTTCTCGTTCATTGGTTTTTCTCCTAGAAAAGAACTAAAATTATTAAGCGGTAGCCTTATTAAGAATTGTGAGTTTGTCGCAGTTGCGTAATTAAAGCTTCTAAAACGGATAAATGACAGGGTTGAAAGCGAATCACAAATCCATTGCTACCATTCGGAACACCAGGACAAACTAAATGTGTAGTACCGTCTTCTGAACTGCTAATTACATAAAGCCAAGTTTGTTCAGTTAGTGAATAGGTTGTATCTATTGAAGTTTTGAGTTTAGATTCTGTGTTTGACATGGGTTAATCCTTCATAAAGAACTAACCCAAAAAAGCGGTAGCAAGTTAAGGGACGAGGGACGATTTTTCCTTAGCTCTAATTTTTCTGTTGCCCTTTCATGCCCAATTGCTGACTAATTTGCTGTTGAATTTCATCAGAAACATCCCATAATCCCGGCAAACCCCGAACAGGAATCGGTTTAGGTAAAGGTTTAATATCCGTGAATTCCCAAGCAAATCGTCCGGGTTCCCAATAACCGCACACCTGCTCAAGATGTGATTGTTTATTAATCAGTTCCCTTGTCATCAAATGAATGTTTTTCAATCTAGCAATGGCAATGATTTTACCGAAGGTTGAATTGAAATAAGCTTCATTAAAATCGATTGAATCGTTTCTCAGTTCCCAAAGAATATCATAATAATCTTCTAAGGGACTCAGAGGTTCTTTCCCAGCATGAATGGCTATTAATCCTCGATACATCCGTTGCCAATCACGGGTTTCAAACTGTTTCTTTTTCCAGACTAAGAGACTAGCCCAAGGTTGATGAATCGTTAAGCCTTTCATTAGTTTAATAGTGGGAGCGACCCACCAAAACGCTATTTAATAACTATATCAAGCGGTAGCCAAAAGTTGTAATTCCTGTTTAACTTGTTCAATTTGTTGAGCCGTTAAGGACTGGATTTCTCCATCATTACGCAGGGCAACAACTAATACTTGACCACATAAAATATGCTGTTTAGTTCTACAGGTAGGACTCAGGTTTTTGAGAACAAATTCATCATCACAAACTAAGGCAATAGAGAGATCTGAAAACTGACGAAAAACAAATTCAATGTAGGCACTCTCATTTTCAACCCCAACAAGTCTTTTCATTTCCTGAAGATCTGGTATTGATTCTTGAGTTTTCATCCCTTCTGAATTAATAATCAAAAACATTAGTTTTACCGAAATCATCAACTTCTAAAAGCGGTAGCCGATTATTATTGACTCAATTAAATGTATCGAAATTTATTTCTAATTCGGTTATCATTAGATTACACCCTCATCATCCACTCCATCCCGTAGCGATTTAATCACCGGATTAATCCCTACGGGATAACAATTTTTGCTATCTGCTATGCTATTCTTGCTATTTGCTATGCTATTTGCTATCCGCTATTCTTACGGGAGTTGCGTTGTTTTTGAAGGGGGACAAGTTTAGGAGAGGGATCATTCGCTGTTTCTGAAGTAGATTTTTGTTGAGATTCTAAGCGAGTAATGGTTTCGTTAGCGTCTTTAATTTGCGATCGCAACTGTTCGTTATGAGATTCTAAAACCTGCTTTTCACCAACGACCGATTGTAGGGATTGAACTTGGGAATGAAGTCCAGATATTTCTCGTTCCCGTGCTTCGAGTTGACTATTTAATCGGGAAATTTCACCTTGATGTTCTCGGTGTTGGGTTTCTAAATCTGTAAATTGAACTAAACGTTTTTCAGCTTCATTGAGTTTAACTAATAAATCATTCCGTTCTTGATGCAGTGAATCCAACTGTTGACGGAATTGTTCGGAATCTACTAACTTTTGTTTATTGAGATTCATGTAAGCTTCTTTCAGTTCCAGCTTCTGCCGTTCATATTCAGATTTATAAAAGTTCAGTTCAAGCTGCAACCGAGGAAAATCTTTGAGTTGTTGTTGAAGTAAATCATTGTCTGAAGTTAAGGCTTTCATTCGTTCTCCACTCACAGACGTATCAGCTTTTTGGTAAGCGAGTCGATAGGAAGCGATCGCCATTTGTCGAGTTGCCATCAAATATTCTTCAGGAATATCCAACTCATCTAACAATCCATCATCCGTTGCATCCAAAATCACCGAAACAATATCTTTTTCTCCTGTACCCGCTTTCAGTAACAGCAGATTGTCGTTTCTATACTCTCGAAGCAGACCACAAACAGTATCCGCACTGCCCCCAATCCCATAGATAAATTTGAGAGCCGCCTGAACCGAACGGATCACTACACCAATTCTATTCTTCT
>NZ_JBJUDF010000034.1:0-9423 GCF_046067725.1 Planktothrix sp. | reverse complement strand
AGCTTGGGAAAACCATAAAGTTGTGATTGACTGTAACGAAGCTTACACTTCTAAAACGGTGTCATGGACAGGTGAAATTATCAAGAATTTGGGTGGAGCAAAAACGATTAAATCGAATTCTACCCCATTAAAGATGGACAGGGATCTAAATGGTGCGCGAGGGATCTTCCTTCGTGCATTGGTTGATACGCCTTGGTTGAGAGAACATCTTAACTTATATATTTGTTAGCAAATGTTAGCAAAAAAGTATCGGTTAATGAAACACTACAAAAGTGACAATTAAGCAACAACAGAGGAGTTGAACTCCTCTGTTGTTGTTAGAGTTTGAGAAAAACCTCATCAATATAAGGTCTGCAGGGATTAGGATGGAAAGGAAGGGTGATATTGATTGGGAAATTTGGACGTAATCAACTTTTACCCCCCAAAATAGAATGACTAGGACTTGTACAAGCATAAGCAGCACCGCCATTGGGCAAAGTAGCAAATCCAGGGCAAGTACCCCAAGTGCATTGAGCCGCTGCTAAATATTTGTCGTAGTCTTTGCTTTTGACACATTTAGCCCAGGCTTCTGGATCAGTTCCAGCACTAGAGCATTGCAGAGTCAAAGATAAACCGATGGCTTTAAGAGCGCAACCTGCATGAACGTTGCATACACCTTTTCCATAAGCTTTGCTGTAGATCGTTTTTCCACCGGGAGGTGAGCTTAAATTAACGATGGTTGCTGTATTAATGGTGGATAAACCACTGGTTTGACTAGGAGTTTTCAGCAAAGTTGTGGGAGTAATTTTTAAGTGTTGAGAAACAGGATGAAGGACATTGGTTTGTTCTGTCCTGACAGAGACTTTTTGAGTGAAAACATCATTGAGGTCAGTTTTATTGAAAACGTCTTTGAGGTCAGTGCTATCGGTGCCGAAAAACAACACTGCCTGGGATGGGGTTGCTGCTAGTACCGTGACCATCAATAAACTAGCACTAGCAATAGAGGCCACTAATTTTTTCATAGATATCTTGTTGAGTTAGACCAGATGCAAATTTTGGATTTTATGGTAAGGGTTATGCAGTTCGATGATCAGTATCAAGGGAACGAACTAACCTTTTTATATATTGATTATAACGCTCTAAACCTTTCTGTGCAAGTAGAAAAGTCTAAAATCCGGTCAAATCATCAAAGAATTTACACAATTGGGGGTCAGTAAAATTAAATACTAAGTAAGATCTGATCTCCGTATAAAACTAATGTTATAATGGACGACTATAAGGGATCAGACGGTGAAATAATCCCAGGGAAAACATTTTCAGGCAATATCAGGAATATTGGCTATCCCAGAAAATTGCTAATCTGAGACTATTAAGGAATAGTTATTTAAAAAAAAATCTGATTATGAAATCTAAGCAGAATAGTAAGATTACCTCTCAATCGGCTGGTTTTTTAAAACTAGCAGGAGTAATTTTATTTTGGGTTTCGATTGTTAATATTATCTTATTATTTTTTCCTTTAAATTTAGGAGATTTGGAATGGCAAGTTCAGTTTACGACCCAAATGGCTGAACAGGGAATTATTCCGATCCTGGCGATTGCCTTAATGTTTTGCGCCTATGGATTAGAAGATTTATCAGGAGTTACAGCCGATGATACACAATCAAAATTTAATAGTTTAAAATTTTGGGTATATTTAATTTCTACTATTTTAGGCTTAATTTATCTATTATTAATTCCCTTTCATTTTGCCAATGTTTCTGCGGCGAGTCATCAAGCTATAGAACGGCTTAATCAAGACGCTGAACAGGCAAAAAAACAAGTGTCTGAACAGTTGCAACTGCAACAGACTCAAATGACAGATTTATTACAAAATAATCAAAAACTGGAAGAATATATTGCCAGTAAACAACTAACGCCGGAAGAATTAGAACGCTTAGAACAATTTAAAAAGAATCCCGAAGCTTTAAATCTGCAAGCCTCGGCATTAAATGAGCAATTCAAACGGGATATTGAAGAACGCCGTCGACAAGCTGAAATGAAATCCAAACAAGGAAGTTTAAAATCCAATGTTAGAACTGGCATAACCAGTTTGCTGTTAGCCAGTTGTTATCTCACCATCGGTTGGAGTGGATTAAGACCAGGAAAAGCGCGTAAAAAACCTCGTCGTTAGTTCACTCCTAACTTTTAATTTAAGGATTAGATTCAGATTGAAGTTGGGGGGAAGGGGACTGTTCGGGGTTGGGTTGGTCAAACTCCGGGGGTTTTTGTTCAACAGGATTCGTTGGTTGTTCAGTTTCTGAGGTCGGTGGTGTGGGTTGTGCGGGAGGAGGGGAAGAAACCGCAGGCGTATGAGCAGGTTGGGGAGTTTGATTATTCACTGTTCTGCAATTTTCTTCACTATTAAACTGAAATTGAATTTGATAAGCTTTCGGTGAATTTGTCGGGTCAAAGGTCATTTCCTGGACGGTTGCTTTTGCCGCATCATCCAACACCGGATAACCTGTGGCGAATAAAACTTCTGGCCCTTGTAAAATCTCCCCGGTTTCACTTACTGCTACCCCAATTAACGCTTTCCCCGTTAACTTTTGTTCACAAGCCGCGTTGGGATATAAATTGTTAACTCCGATGGGAGAGGTGGTTTCTAAATTGGGATAATTTGTTAGTAAACCATTGACCCAGTTCAGATAAGCACTTCCTCCTTGTAACATTGCTGTTTGCTGTTCATTGACGACACCTTCAGAAGGTTGAAGGTTGGAAGTAGAAGGTTGTTGTTGTAAATCCTTTTCCAGTCCTGCCAAAATTGAACCTTTGGGGTGAGATGGTTGAATGTTAGGATTATTTTCAGGGGGAAGGGTATTAGGATTATCGTTTTGATTGGGGGTTTTAGGGCCACAATTGGCATTATTAAACATGGACGGACAATCAACATCCTGGCCCAAGTCTCGGATTAACTGTTGTCGCAACGCTAATTCATCATTTGGGGGTAAACTTCCCGGTTGTTTTAACTGTCCAGATTGGTCAGGGGGAGGGGAAGAATTAGAGTTATCGAAACTTAAAGGGGGCCCTGGAACAAAGGATAAAGATGGACTAGAGTTAGGCAGAAATCCAATAGAACCGGAATTGAGATGATTGGAATTAGAATTAGACCCTTGAGAAACAACGGGGGGTAAACGATAGCTGGGTAAACCGGGGGAATTACTCGGAGGTGGTAAGGGAATATTCGTTGGCCAGACCGGGAGGGATGACGCCTGCATAAAGTCTTCCGGCGCAGGGGGGGGAACAATATTGTTTGTTGATGGGACGGGAAGCACTGATAAAGACGGGGACAGAGATCTTAAGGGCGTAAAGGATAATTTAGGGGGTGCTGCCGGATAAACTCGACTAATTTGTTCGGGAGACAGTTCAACGACTTGAACCGTTGGCGGTAATTTCACGGATTTAGAATACAAATTAAAATTTTGAATATTAGCAGCAAATAACCCATGTACTCCCACAGATGCCAACACACACCACACAATAGGGGGACGGAAGGTGGGCGGTAAAAATTCGGTTGATGGTATCGAAGCTGTCATAATAAACGTTAGGGACAAGTAATAGAAGCAGGAACAGCACAGGCTTAACAGACTTAACAGGCTTAACAGGCAAGATGCCTGTTCCACATGGGCTCCCCAGTTTGATCCGGCTTGGTTTTAACAATTAGGATAGAAAAATAGGATAAACATAAATGGGGGCGATCACTTAACCCAGTATAAATGACTTGATTGGGTAGCGTCGCCCGCTCCACAATATAAGCTTGTTCTAGCAAGTTGAACCGTTTTAAAACGTCCCAAACTTGCTGATAAACGGAACTCACTTTCATCAACACCACAACATCCGCCCGGTGCAGGGTTGTTTCTAACTCAGCGATCGCATAAATTGCAGGTAAAATCGCTAAGGTTTGATCCCGAATCGTTAGGGGAATGCCTAAACTCGCCACCGCAGCAAGGGGAGAACAAATTCCGGGGATAGCCTGCACTACCACTTCAGGACGAAATTTTTGTAGGGTTTGTGCCAAGTAGGTGAAGGTACTATAAAAACTCACATCTCCTTCTGAAACAAACCCCACATCTTGTCCTTGTTCTAAATAGGGCCACAAGGTTTCGGCGGCTTGTTGCCAAGCTTGTTGGAGAAGGGAATCATCTTGAATATAGGGGAAAGTTAAGGGAAGTTTAACTTGATCTGATTTTAACCAAGAACTGATAATTTGTTCAGCGATTCCTGGTTTTCCTCCCATTCCTGCGGGAAAAGCCACAATGGGAACTTGTTGCAGAAGATGATACCCCTTTAATGTAATTAATTCCGGATCACCTGGCCCGACACCAATTCCATATAATTTGCCTAAAGATTGAGAAACTAAATTAAACATGAAAAAAATTGAAGGTTGAGTAATGACTAATTCAGGGCGGGTGAACACCGCTCCTAGTGATGACTGATTACTGTTTTTGTAGGAATTCCTTTTGAAGCCGTTTCTGATATTTCTTGGGTTTTGAAATTAATTCCAGAAAAAGTTTGATAATCTGCTAAGGTTCTCACGGTTCCAATATCATAAATTTCTAAACTTTCACCCGCTTCTAAAGGATTGATTCTTAATATTTTTTTGATGCGTTCTCTGGATTTTTGTTCTAATTTGTACCATTCAGAATGAATCTCCCAATGTTTTTTTGCGTTAGTACGAGTATAATAGTGATAAAGGGTAATTTGATAAGGGTAGAAAATATCCCATCCCTTCGTCCAAGCTCTCGTTGCTAAGGTCACTTCTTCTCCTCGAAAATATAGAAAGGGATCATAGGGAAGTTCTAAATAAAATTGTCGAGGCGCAAAAATAAATCCTCCAGCTAGAAACATTCCTAACTGCGGTTCAGAATAGAATGCTAGGCTTTCTCCAGCAATAAAACTGAGGATACCTTGTTCATCAAAATGATGGGCTGTTAAACGAGTACAGGGATAACCGGGTGGGATTTCATCAGGGGGAATATAAGGGGGAGTATAGGCAGATAAAACCGGTTTGGGACTTGGACATTGGGCAAGTTGTTGCAATAATAAACTATCCCAGCCTTTAATAAATCGATGATGACTATCTAATTGTAAAATAAAATCTTCATCTTGAAGTAACCGTTGACCCAAGGATCTTGCCCAACAAACGCCTAGGGATTGTCTAGCATCGATTTCAATCATTTTACAGGGGAATTCCTGCATAATTTCTGTTATCCGTTCATCTTCACCCGGAATAAATTGCCAAACAATTCCAAAGGTAATTTTTTCAGGACGATCTGCTTTTTTTAAGGCATCTTTTAAAGTAGGAATCAGTTCAGGATCTCGATAGGCAGCTAAATGTAAAAACAGTTTAGGATCAGTAAAATTAAGAGCAGGTAAGGATAGGGATGGAGTAGGAGCCGATGAAACAGAAACATCAGAACTAACTAATGAAGTTAAAGTTAAAGTTTGTGCCATTTCTAATATTTTAAAGGCAACGGTGGCTCGTTCTGATGCAGGTAAGGTTTCATTGATCAAAATCGAATCTAAGGTTTTAATCGATTGAGACACAAGCATTTGCAGGGAAGAGTCTAACATCAGGATTCCCCTCTTAAAATAACGAAAATTAGGCTCATAGAATCTAATCAATTAAGGAATTAATCGGTAAAACTACCGTTTTTGTGGGTTTGTTGTTTAATCAATAATGGCTTGGAGTAACACATCTGTTAAACTCAGAGAACCTAAATCTGATAAAGTAATTGTATTACAAATATCGAATTTAGCTCCTTGACGTTGTAAATCATCGTCTAAGGTGTGGAAAAATTGAGTCACATCGGAGTTAGAACCCACTTGAATTAGTTCAATGGCTAATTCTTCATCTCGGTTGAGTTGATTAGCCGCATCAATAATAATCTGTTTGAGGAATGGGGGATTTTCAATTTCTCCAGAAGTAATAATAATAATGGTTTCGCCATTAATTTTGGTTTGTTGGGTGGCTCGTCGCCCAAAATAATGATCAGTCGCATCTTTTAACACCGGAGATAAACGATTTTTTCCCGCAGGTTGATGATGTTGAAAAATATAAATCACTTTGTCAGAGGTAACTTTTTCATACCGTTCAAATTGATCCGAAAATAAATAAAGGGTAATGCCATCAGGATCGTATTGTTCACAATAACTGGCGATGGCTAAAATCGATTCTTGAACCAATTCCCAGCGATTTTTCCCTTCGGATTTTTCAAGGGTAGCCATACTCTGACTACAATCAATAATCAACGTATAGTCCCGTTGTTGTAAAACTGATCCTCCTTCTAGTAAAATGTCCATGATTTCTGACTCCTATTTCTGATGTCAATTCTTAAGCTACCAGGTCTTGGAATCATTCAACTCAAAAAGTAGGCAATTGAGTCATTCGTATGTTAGGATGAGCCGCAAGTTATCATCCTGGGTGAGATTTCAGGCAAATCTACATTCAGGAACCGAGTAATCTCACACAGAAACCGGGTTTTTCAGGTTGTTTCCCTGGAACAGACTTGAACTGTATCCTTAAACCTTGGGTAACGATACCGGAAAATAAAATCAAGTCGTTGAAGCTTTCTTTACGCAGTTTTCTGTCCTGAAACCCAGATGTTCCCAGATCAAGGCGTCTAGCTCAATCTAGGGAAACAAATTTGAGGATGTCTGTGTCATCTGTGCCATCCCTTGTTCCGTATTCGTGGACGCTTCCCCATGAAACCCAATCCCTCCAACCGTCGCTGGAGAGCGACTTCCACTACCCATGAGAAGCAACCCCGCCCTTTAATTTTGGCGTTGATGTTGACTGGAGTTTTAGCTTTAGACGCTTATCCAACCCTATTGCAATCCATTTTAAGTCAAACTGAAACTCTGCTTTCTCACTCTATTACTGTCGCTCAAAACCTTCTGTCTCCTGCTCCTCAAGACCATCAACAGTTATGGGAAACCTCCCTAAACCCTACGGTTGCAACTACTGAAGCAAAACCCATCTATCGGGTTTTACCGAACCCGTTATTTAATCTTAAAGGACAGTTACCAAAAACCATTCCGGTTGCTTTTGAAACGACTTCTACACCTTCTGAATGGGTGCAACCTGCCACCGATGTTGCTCAGGTTTTACCGTCTTCTCTGGATACCAAAATTCGAGAATTAATTGCCAAACAATTAGATGTGGCGGTTACGGATCTCAAAATTGTAGAAGCACGTCAACAAACTTGGCCAGATACTTGTTTAGGACTAGCCGATACAGAGGAAGTTTGTGGGCAAATGTTGGTACAAGGATGGCGAGTGGTAGTGTCTGATGGTCAGAAAACCTGGGTTTATCGAACCGATGCTCAGGGTCGAAATATTCGCTTAGAATCTCAAACTCATTCCTTTAAGGTGCCTTCTTCTGTCTTAGACGCCGTGTTTGAGGATATCCGTCAACAGTCAGGTTTATCGCGTTCTCAATTGAGTTTGGAGGCGGTGGAGGAACAACTGTGGCCCGATGGCTGTTTAGGACTAACAGAACCGGGGATGTTTTGTACTCAAAGCTTAGTGGCAGGTTGGCGAATTATTATTGATCATCAACATCAACGTTGGGTGTATCGAACGAATCAAACGGGTTCTAATTTTAAATTAGATCAAGCTGCAAGTTCAGTGATGCCGAGTTTACGAGTACAATTTCTCAACATTCCAGGGGAGGATATTCTATCGCCTTGGACAAAAACTTTAGTGGCTCATCTACCCACTCCCTGTCAAGTTTCAAATTTTGTTAATTTATCCATAGGGCGAAGTTGCTCGAATTAATACTGATTTTGAAACGACGATTAACGATAAAATATGGCTGATTTAAGTGGAATTTGGCTCGGAACCTATTGGCAACAGGGGATTCCTACTCGTTTTGAAGTAACATTTATTCAAAGCGGAAATACCTTGGCAGGGAATATTTTAGATGACGGTTATTTGGGAGAAGCTCAAATTAGTGGGACAGTAGTAGGTCGTGGCGTGAGTTTTGTTAAACACTATTTAACGACTTCTCCTGACCCTATTAGTTATACCGGGACGATTTCTGAGGATGAAAATTATCTTCAGGGACAATGGAAAATTAGTCGTTTATCATCGGGAACTTGGGAAGCTCACCGCCGAGGAGATAATTTAACGCTGGAACTTAATAATAAAATTGTAGAAAAAGTTCCCCTTTTATCCTCAACTATGGGTCATTAAATGTAAAGATTTAGTTTAGGGGCAAGAGGTGCGTGCGTGTTGCTTACGCACCCTACAACATTATAACGGTTGAATTTCTGCTAAATCGAGAATTTTAGGAATTAAATCTTCCCGTTTAACCGCCATAATATGGACACCTTGGCAAAGTTGACGGGCAATTTTAACTTGTTCCGATGCGATTAAAATGCCTTCTTCTAAGGGGTTTTTCGCTTGTTCTAACCGATTAATAATGTCATCAGGAATCTGCACACCCGGAACATATTTATTAATAAATCGCGCATTTTTAGCCGATTTTAACAGAAAAATTCCCGCTAAAATGGGTTTTTGAGTTCCAGTGGCAATTTCTGTCATGAATTGATCTAATCTGTCAAAATCCGTAATTAATTGACTTTGAAAAAATTGAGCTCCAGCTTGTAATTTACGTTCAAAGCGACTTTTTAAGCCTGACCAACTAGAAGATTGAGGATCGACCGCAGCACCGACAAATAAATCCGTTGCGCCATCGGGTAAGGATTTTTGATTCCAATCTAAGCCTTGATTAAGTTTATTAATGGCTTGTAATAAACGAACGGATTCTAAATCAAAAACAGCTTTTGCATCCGGGTGATCTCCAGCTTTGACTGGATCACCCGTTAAGGCTAAAATATTTCTAATTCCTAACGCATGGGCACCTAATAAATCCGCTTGTAATCCAATGCGATTGCGATCGCGACAAGCCACTTGACAAATCGGTTCGACTCCATGATGCAGAAGAATAATTGAAGCCGCCAGAGAACTCATGCCTAAAACAGCACGACTGCCATCGGTAATATTAACAGCATGAACCCGACCTTTTAACAGTCTAACCATTTCAATCATGTGACTGGGATCTGATCCTTTTGGGGGTGCGACTTCAGCCGTAATAATAAATTCATTTAGGGTGGAACAAGCAGTACGGAAACGGTTCATTCTTAGGGTTTGGTTTAGTTTTTCAAAGGTTGATTTTTAGAAGATTTACAATTTCTGAAATTTCCTACATTTCAGTTAGAATTGCTCTTTTGTACCGGGGGAGTTTCATGAGAATTAAACTTATAAACGTCGAGAATAGCCCATTGCGTCTTTCACACGAGTTAAGGTTTCATTGGCGACAGTTTCGGCTTTTTCTCGACCTGTTCTTAATACAGATTCTAAATAGCCTTTATCATCCATCACGGCTTTATATTTTTCTTGAAT
>NZ_JBJUDF010000033.1:0-3937 GCF_046067725.1 Planktothrix sp. | reverse complement strand
AATTTTGCATAGGTTAAATTTAGGTTAAAGTCTATATTTTGAATCAGCAGAAACTGGGTTTCTTTGAGAAACCCGGTTTCTAATTTTACAACCAATCATCATCATCATCATCCCAATTATCACTGGAAGAATAGCGACGAGAACGTGATACACCCCCGCCTAAACTACCACCACTACTGCTGCGTTGGTCATATCGAGGATAACTGCGGGTAGTAGGTTCATAGGGATCAACTCGACGTTTTTCACCGGAAAAAGTTCGACGAATTGAACCAAATAAATCATCCTCATCGTCCTCCGTCGCAAAAATCGAAACTTCTCGACTTAACTCATATAAAGCATCTTGTAAATCTACACTAATTTGATCAATTCCTCGTTCATCATCTCGCTCTAAACTATCTCTTAAAGACCGAATTAACGTTTCAATTCTTGACCGTTGACGTTGAGCAAATTGCATTCCATAATCTAAAGCAACTTCTCTTAATTGTCGTTCGGCTTGATAAGTTAACGCTTGGGCGCGGTTACGTTTTTCGACTCGTTCTCGTTGTAAACGGTCAACTTCTGCATATTTTTCCGCATCTCGAATCATGCGATTCACTTCTTCTTGAGATAAAGTAGAAGCACCTTGAATGACAACACTTTGTTCCCGTCCAGTGGTTTTATCTAACGCCGTAACTTGTAAAATACCATTGGCGTCAATATCAAGGGCGACTTGAATTTGCGGAACTCCTCGCGGTGCTGGCGGAATTCCAGTTAACTTAAATCGACCCAAAGATTTATTATCAACGGCTAATTCTCGTTCACCTTGTAAGATATGAACTTCTACCAAAGTTTGATTATTTTCTGAAGTTGAAAAAATATCAGAACGACGCACGGGAATCGTCGTATTACGGGGAATTAATTTTTTCATCACTCCCCCAATGGTTTCTAATCCTAACGATAATGGAGTCACATCTAATAATAATACATCTCGTACATCTCCGGCTAAAATTCCCGCTTGAATTGCGGCACCAACCGCCACCACTTCATCAGGATTCACCCCTTGATTTGGTTCTAAATCAATTAAGGTTCTAACTAATTGTTGCACCATTGGCATTCGAGTTGAACCGCCGACTAAAATCACATCATCAATATCATTAGACGTTAATCCTGCATCGGCTAACGCTTGTTTCACCGGACGACGTAACCGTTGAATTAAATCCCCACATAATCCCTCAAATTCTCCTCTCGTTAAGCGAGTTTCTAAATGTTTCGGGCCGTCTTCTGTAGCGGCAATAAAGGGTAAATTAATATCGGTAACTCCCACCCCAGAAAGCTCAATTTTTGCTTTTTCAGCGGCTTCTGTTAACCGTTGTAACGATTGGCGATCGCGTCTTAAATCTACTCCTTCTTCTGATAGAAATTGTTCCGCTAACCAATCGACAATTTTCTGATCAAAATCCGTTCCTCCCAGTTGCGTATCTCCACTGGTAGACTTAACTTCAAATACTCCTTCTCCTACCTCTAAAACCGAGACATCAAAGGTGCCGCCCCCCAAATCAAACACTAAAATGGTTCCATAATCTCTGCGTTCCAAACCATAAGCTAAAGAAGCCGCCGTCGGTTCATTTAAAATGCGTTTAACGTCTAATCCTGCGATGCGTCCGGCGTCTCTGGTGGCTTGTCTTTGAGAATCATTAAAATAGGCAGGAACCGTAATTACAGCCCCGGTAATTTCTTCTCCTAAATACCGAGTCGCTTCTTCAACTAATTTTTTTAATATCATTGCCGAAATTTCTTCCGGTGCAAAATCTTTATTAACACGAGGACATTTGATTCTAATATTATCCGTTTCATCCCGTCGCATCGTGTAGGGAACCCGTTTCGAGGCGGGAGACAGGTCAGAATAGCGACAACCCATCAGCCGTTTGACCCCATAAAAGGTGTTTTGGGGGTTCAAAACCGCCTGACGTCTAGCCATCTGTCCCACGATGCGTTCTCCTTCCTTGGTAAACCCAACGACGGAGGGTGTGGTTCGCATCCCTTCAGAGTTAGCAATCACAACGGGTTTTCCGCCCTCCATGACCGCAACCACAGAGTTTGTTGTTCCCAAGTCAATGCCGACTACTTTGCCCATGCGTTGGTTATCTCCTTGTTGATATGGTTTCTGGCTAGATCACTCCTATTGTATCGTGTTGTTACGCCATGTAACGTTTGACCCCCAGGCTGTTTCATGCTACAGGCAAAAACCTCTGTGACCTCTCCCCCAACCCCCAGGGTGAGTCAATATCGGAACTGAATCTAAGACATTTCCACAACAATAGAATCTTAGAAAAATTATAGACGTTAGTTTGGTTGATTAATTCATTGATGGTTATCCCATATTTCCTTAATTTCAGTAATTGTTTTGATTTTAGCTACAAAATTATTATAGTCATCTAAAGCTTTTTGTTCTTCTTCTGTCCTATCTTGGTTAGAGCTTTGCTGGTCTAGTATCTTTAAACGAGCAAGAGACAGTAAGTAGTTTTGAATATTATCATTATTATTGAATTTATCAATTAACTTGGGATGAAGGTTGAATCCGTCTGTTAAAATCCTTATTATATTAATATTTTTTAAATTGGGATAAAATTTTAATAGATCTGGTATAATTTGAAGAAAATCTTTTCCTGATACAATAATATTAGCAATCTTTAATTGATCTTCTAATAATGATGTCTTATTAAAAATAACCCTGATATTTTTAATAAGATTTGTCATTGATTGTACTGATTTTTCTGCCAAATCAATAGCCGATAAGTCTTGTTTTTTATTATTTAAAAAAAGACCATCAAAAAACTCCACTATACAATATAGCTCAAGTAGAATATTACGTTCTTCTATTATTTGTAGCATTAACCCGGTTAGTTCTTGGTCGGTTTTGGTGTTTGTTCCTGTGGATGACATATATTGGTCTTTGTATTTTTTATATTCTGAGTTAAATTCTGACAATCTATCTCTAAGTTCTTTTGATGTAGTTTTGGGATCACTATTATGAGTAATAAGATGCTTAGTATTAACACTATCAACACCAGTCTCAGCGTCAGGTTCTTTTTTTCTTGGTTTTCTCCTAATTTCTTTGTTAATTCTGGTGTTGGTGTTACTGGTAAATTTTCTATTTCTTGATTTTGATTTACTGTTTTTGGTGTTTCTGGTTCCTGAGAATTTTTAGCAAAACCTCGCCAGACACCAACTTCATGTAAAATTGTTTTTTCTTCTAAAGTATCCGTTACCAGAACTAAAACACCATCTGTTTTAATGTCTCCATTCCAACTCTTCCACTCTTTAGGAAAATGGTAATTTTTTAAATTATCTGCTAAATCTTGTAAATGTTCCTTGGAATAAAAATCAATTTTATAATCCGTTTCTTGATTATTTTCGCTATCACTATCAGGGAGATCAGGGAGACTATTAATAAATGTTTTAACTTTATCTAAATCTACTCGAAATTCTTCTAATTCATGAAAGTCAATAGAATCCTGAATCATCTGGCTAAATGATTCATCATTTCCTAACATATTTTCTAGGGCACTATAGGCAATTTTTCTGATCTCTTGTTCATCATCAGTGATAAAAACAATAGAATTTAAAACTTTTCTACCCCTGCGTTCTGAACGTTTAGGTGATTCTATCCCTGTCACTTCTAATAATAGTTTGTTGTCCTGTCCATCTCTAAAAATTAATAGAGAAGGTTTAACAACATCTAGTAAATCATCAAGGATTATAGAATTTTCATTGTTTAAAATTTTCCGTTTAAGTAAACTGGGAACTTCTGAAGGTTGATGATCGTTACTCTGAATATAACGCCAGTGAATCCCCGTTTTTCCTAATTCTGCGGTTTTTACATAAATTGAAATATCTTCCATAAATTTCTCCTTCCGTAAAAATAACAAATTAAGTGATTGATAAAAATCATAGAATA
>NZ_JBJUDF010000032.1:0-17803 GCF_046067725.1 Planktothrix sp. | reverse complement strand
GTTTTCCCCTCACTTCTAACACCGCCGCACTACTGGTAACAATTAACCGTAATGTTCCCAAATTTTCGCACGCGTCTAAAAATTCTTTGAGATTACTCATGGTCTAAAATCCAGTTATAAATCCTTTTTACTTCTAAATTTTACTAGAATTCTGTAACCTTTCACTGGATTTTTTTAACCGAGAGGTTAACCTCCTGATTTAGTTGCTTTTCTCGTGTTTTTCGTAAGCAGCAACAATGCGTTGGACGAGGGAATGGCGCACCACATCCGCTTGAGAAAATTCACAAAAAGCAATTCCCTCGACATTTTTTAAGATTTTTAACGCTGTTGTTAACCCCGATGTTTGATTGGGTAATAAATCCGTTTGGGTAATATCTCCCGTTACCACCATTCGAGAGCGAAACCCTAAACGAGTTAATACCATTTTCATTTGAGCCGGAGTTGTATTTTGGGCTTCATCTAAAATAATAAAAGAATTGTTTAACGTCCGACCCCGCATATAAGCAATAGGAGCTACTTCAATCACGCCGCGTTCCATTAAATTTGCGGCTTTTTCGGGGTCTATTAATTCATACAGTGCGTCATATAAGGGTCTTAAATACGGGTTAACTTTCTGTTGTAAATCTCCGGGTAAAAAACCCAATTTTTCCCCGGCTTCTACCGCCGGACGAGTTAAAATTAACCGTTCATATTGATCCGATAATAAGGCTTGTAACGCTAAAATAGCGGCTAAATAAGTTTTTCCCGTACCCGCAGGGCCAATACAAAAGATTAAATCCTGTGTCCGCATCGCCTGAATATATTGGCGTTGGCGAAAGGTTTTAGCGCGAATTTCTAGCCCTCGCCGAGTTTTAGCAATTACATCACGCTGAAGGTCTTTAAAAGTATCTTCTTGATGGGTATTAATCGCATGACGCGCCGTGAGAATATCCACAGAACTAATGGGTTTTCCGTCTTTCCAAAATTCTTTTAAAGATTCGATTAATTTTTGACATAATTCAATCTGACTGGCGGTTCCACTGATGAGTAATTCCTGTCCTCGCATCACCAGTTGAGCGCCTGTTTGTTGAGATAGAATTTTGAGATTATCTTCTTGATAGCCAGAAAGCGACATAGCACTTTCGATGCTCGGTAACTGAAGGGTAAATCGCTCAGTCATGATAATAGGATTAACGTTTTCTCAATCAATGATTCCGATGTCAATCAATAACACTCACAACTAACAGTAATTAACAAAAACCAATCCAGCAAATCCAAACTTATTTCCCTCTTTTTATCAATTTTTTAATATGCTATTCCCTGTTCCCTGTTCCCTAGTATAAAAGGGTTGGGCAAAACGCTCTGGCTCAATTCAAGCCGATTCTGCCCAACATTAAAAAATTCGTCTCACCGTTAATCTGTCCTCAGACGTTGGTTTTACCGCTTAGGACAGACCTAGATCACGTTATTCTTCATATCTTCGGTTCAAACGAGGCTTAGAAGGAGACGCAGACGGAGATGAGCGTGTGGGTCGAGTCCGCCCTGGATATCGCCCCGGAGGACGATGACTAAATGCCTCTCTCGGTTCCCGTTCCCGATGCGTCTCATCGGGTTCGCTATCGTTATAGATATCCAAATAAACCGTTTCACCAGAAGCGGCAGCAAGTGACATTAAAACCATGCGAATGGCTTGAATATTACGACCACCGCGACCATAAACCCGTCCCTTATCTTCGGCTTCCACCGCCAACCGAATCCAAGTTTTACGCAGGCTAGAAAAACGCTCACAATCGACCCGCAAAGAGTCTGGCGACTCCAGAAACGGCTCGATTAAAAACCGCACCAGTTCGTCATAATTGGGGTTAGACTGCGGATTCTGCGGTAGTGGCTTCGGGTTGGACTCCAGACTTGAGTTGTTCAAAAACATTTTGTTTTCTCAGGATGCTACGCACGGTTTCAGTCGGTTGCGCCCCTTGTTGTAAGCGGCGGACAATGCCAGGGACATCCAAACGAACTTCATCGGTTCTGGGGTTGTAGAAGCCCAGTTCTTCTAGGGGACGACCATCTCGGCGAGAGCAACTATTCATCGCCACAATGCGGTAACTAGCTTCCCGCTTTTTTCCGAATCTCTTTAAACGCAGTTTGATCATTATTGATTCAAAACACTCCTCTATCAATTGTAAGCTATTTTTCAACAACCGAGTCACTTGTTTAGGGAAACTTTAGCCAACAATGGCTGGATGGGTGATTAACCCCCCTACCTTGACTCACCCCTTAGCCTGAACCAGCCAACATCTACCCATGTCCTTATCCCGATTATCCCATTGGATTAACCTGAAAAAAAATAGTCGTAAACTTGTGATCTCTGCCTTGGGTATTTTGCTCCTGATCTTAAGTTTACAGTTTGGGAACAATTTTCGCACTCCAACCCCTGAAAAAAATTCATCGATTTATCAACCCTTAACGACCATTCCTCCCACCGCCCAAAAAGTAAACGTTGGGATTTATGCTCAAAATATTTATGAACTGAATGCGTCGAGTAATACTTATTATCTGGATTTCTATTTATGGTTTCGTTGGAAAGGCAAAATTGACCCGATTACTCATTTAGAATTTATGAACGGTGTTGAAGATTGGGGGCGAACCATCGAACCGGCTTACGAAGAACCTAAACAACTCAAAGATGGAAGTTTTTATCAAATTCTTCGAGTTGAAAGTCGGTTTCGAGAACCCTTTGAATTTTCCCGTTATCCCCTTGATGAACAACGCTTAGGGGTAACGATTGAAAATGCTGTTTATCCGTTAGATGAATTAGTTTATATTGCTGATACTCAAGAATCGGGTCATGCTGCGGATTTAACAGTTCCAGGGTGGAAAATTAAAAATTCTCAAATTAAGGTTTTATCCCATCCCTATCCTTCTAATTTTGGGGATTTAGACCAAGAAAGCAATAGTTCTGTTTATTCAACAGTGCGGTTTGAAATTAACATTTCCCGCCCCATTAGTTTCTTTACCTGGAAATTATTACTGCCGTTATTTGTTGTTTTATTTTCCAGTTGGGGTTCCTTATTACTGTATCCGGTCTATGTTGACTCTCGGATTATTCTTCCTACCACTGCTTTATTAACGATTGTGTTTCTACAACAATCCTATTCCGATTCTTTACCCGATGTCGGCTATTTGGTTTTATTAGATAAAATCTATGCCTTAGTCTATGTTTTGATTATCGCTGGAATTTTAGAAACCATTATTACAGCCGATTGGATCAAAAGTGGACATTCTGAATCCATTTTTCGGGTGAAAAAACTTGATCAAGGATTCTTAGTTGCTAATATTTTGATTCTAGCAGGGGGAGTCATGCTGATCTTACTGTTATAAATAGGATAAATTCTGAAAAACCTGGTTTCTTGTTCTTTTCCTCAAGATTCAATGATTCAATTCTGCATAGAAACCAGGTTTTTTTATTTCTGTTCAAACGCTAATCTTTAATCAACTTTTACTATTTCGGGGACAGAATAGAGTTCCATGTCTTCAGAAGCATGGGTTTTCACTTCATCCCGTTGACGTTGAACTAATTCAACCAATTGACGACGAGCCGCTTCAAACGCATCTCGAATTACCGCTTCTAAGGATTCATATTGAATTCCTTCCCCAGGGTTTTCTGATGCCGCTAACTCATGTCCGGGGGGTACAGTAATATCTAAACGCACCCGGTAGGGAGAACCGCTTTTTGGACGATCATGGATTTTTTCAACCACAATCCGACAACTGCTCATATAATTACAATATCGCTCCAATTTGGCAACTTTTTTATGAATTAACTCATCCAGATAATCGGTTTTTTTCACATCTCGATAAGTAATTTCAACAGGAATTTTCATAGCCATTTAATTTCCGTAAATTTAAAATCTGGTTGGATGTCAATATAAACTTTATTCTTGCCGAATTTCCTCTGTCAGAAGTTGGAAATCAGTGGTTGATTCCACAAGCATTCTCAACTGAGAGGAATATTGATTTTGCTGGCGAGTGGCTTAAAACCGAGAACAAAATCATGCCGCTTGTCTTGCTGGGTCAACCAATTCAAGCTAAATTGATGAGTAAGGTTGTTAATCTAATCGACTCAGAACTGTTCCAGTGGTTCACATCGTCAATAACTCCATAGGAGTTTCAAATCAAGTTAACTTGTAATGGAAAGTAAATTGGTCATGAATTTCCCCCAACTGATGAACATTTTCAAGAACTATTCTTTATTCATTTTGCTGTTGTTGGGAATTTTGTTCACTCCTTTATGGTCTATTGTGAGTTCAGCACAAACTTCCAATACTTTATAAACTCAAACTCTTGAATATCGTCTCATAGTTTGACTAATCCAAATGCAGGAAATGATCTCTCTAAAGGAAGCGCTTATAACCCCGATGCTGATCATCGCTCATTTGAAGCGATGAAACTGTTTTTTGAAGAATTATTTTAACGCTTTGGGGTGTTGGGTTTGAGGTGTAAAAGTGATGATTTGTCATTTTATGATTGGTGTTCCGGGTTCGGGAAAGTCTACGGTTGCTAACTATTTAGCAAAACAGACAAAAGGTTTAATTATTTCAACGGATCAGATTCGAGAACAACTTTATGGGGATGCAATTATCCAAGGAAATTGGTCAGAAATTGAAGCTGAAGTTTTGCGACAAATGACAATTGCGATCGCTATTTCTCAACCGATTATTTATGATGCAACCAATGCTTATAAACAGTGGCGACTGGAATTGTTAGAAAAAATTGCCTTAATTTCTCCTGAAATTCCCCGTTATTGGATAGCTTGGCTGTTAGAAACTCCCCTAGAAACTTGTAAACAAAACAACCAAAATCGCCAGCGTCAAGTTCCTGAATCTGTTATTGAACAAATGGCAAAAGCGATCGCTAATTCTCCCCCTACTTTATCAGAAGGATTTATTAAGATTTATTATATATAGACAAGGAAAAGGGAACAGAGAGGAAAAAGGAAATTCAATCTTCAAAAGTTAACAATGAACTAAAATCGAGTTTCATACTCAAAACGAATTTCACTTTCATTGATAAAATTAGTTGCTCCCCGTAACAATAAATTATCATTAAGTCGATAATTAATATTAAATAGAAACGGTTGATTAGCAGCTAAAACCCGACTTAAAGACACATAAACATTATCAGTAACATCTAAACCCACTTCAATTCCTACTCCTAATGCGGAAGCTCTACCTGTGGAACCTCGTTCAGCAACTCGTGAGGGATAAATTCTAAATTCGGTTAATCCCGTTGCATTAATAATATTCTCTTGTAACTTACCAAATAATCCCGCGCTGGCAATATTTGCTAATACTAAGGTACTATCATCTTGAATTCCTTGAATCACACTTCCTCCCAATAAAGCAACTAATTCATTTTGAGAACGAGGGGGAGAACTTTGTAACTTAATAATATCATTAATTTGTGATGCAGGGCCGTTAACAATGGCAACAATCCGAATAGTTCGTACTGTCCCAAACCGAGATGGACTTAAGGCTTCCGTTTGTTCAGCCGGAAATGCTGAAGGGGTCGAAACAAACCTGAGTGCTTCAGGAACACGGGTGACTAAACGAACATTTAAAATGGGGTCAAGTCCCTCCGAAGGAACAAAAATGGCTTGTTGAGGATAGCCTCGATCTAATCGTAATTGACTGGTATAAAGGTTCACTTGTCCTCCGATTAATTCAATGGTTCCTTGAGGACGAATATCATTAATACTTGCTAAACCTCCATTAAGTTGAATGGTTCCTTGGGCGGTAAAATTAATTAAAGGAGCATCTAAAATTGGAGGAGTCATGACTTGAATATTATCAGCTAACGTGAGTTTTAATCCATTTAAACTGACATTAATGGGAGGTTTAGGATTATCTAGGGTATCTGTTGGTAATGTAGCGGTTTCTTGAGAAGGTAAAATTACTTTTCCTTGACTTAATACCACTTCTCCCCCTAATTTTGGTTTTAAAGCTGTTCCTGTAATTGTAATCAAACCGGAAGCATTTCCTTTATAGAGATCAGGTAAATTTAGGGTTAATTGATCTAAACTTAATTGTAAGGGAGTCTTGAGATCAGAATCCGTCGCCTCTAAGGGACGAGACACGGGTAAAACACCACTTAAAAGGATATTTCCTGTTCCTCTATCTCCTTGTAATTGTCCTTGAATATCTTTAACTAAAATGCGATCGCCTGTAAATAAAGCCGTCCCACTTAATCCGACAATAGATTGTTCTAAACTGCGAGCGGTTAAGATTGCATCTTGAATTTTAAATAATCCTTCAGGTTTAAGATCCAGTTTAATTCCTCCGGTTTCGGGTTGTTGCAATGTGCCACTAATTTTTAATTGTACTAATCCCTTTCCTTCCTGCCAATCTAACTCAGGATTCAGTAAATTAATGACGGCTAATCCTTCATCTTTAATATCGACTCGGACATCAACTAAATCGCTTTCTGGAGTCACTTCTGCAAAGGGTAATTTAAACGGTAAAGTTCCTTTAAATTCAATCGGATCAACTTCCGTTACTAATAAACTCCCTCCAAATCGTAAACGAGCATTATTATAACTAAAACTGCTTTGGGCTTCTTGAACTGGATCACCATTCACCGTTGCTTCTAATAAAGTTAATTCCCCCGATGCTTGCGGATTATTTAAGGTTCCTCCCACACTCGCTCTCAGATTTAATTGTCCGGTTAAATCAACATTCGGTAAATCAACAATTTTCTCAATTTCTTCTAAACGAACATTTTTCACCCGCAACTGACCAGAGGGTTGTTGATTGGCTAAATTTAATTGTCCCCGAAAATCATATAATGCAACACCGGAACGGAGTTGAATGGGTTCAACTCGTAAAACATTATCCGTTAAATTTGCTTCTAATAAAAACTGATTAGCCGTATATTTTCCATAATTCCAATCTTGACCTTTAATTGTTGCTGTTGCTTGAATTCCTGATTGAACTGAACCTTGAAAAGCAATTTCTCCAGTAAATTTTCCTTGTAAATCTTGTAATGGTGGTAAAGGTTTCTCCACCGCCGCTTCAATTGATTGTTGTAAAATCTCTTTAATTTCTTCAAAGCGTCGTAATTGTTGTAATAAAGTCGCATCTCCAGGTAAACCAACGGGAACCGGAGTCACTTCTGCTGCTGTTGCATAGTCTGGGGGTTTTAATCCTCTAGCTAAATCTTCTAAATTAAAAATTTTGAAGGCGGTTAAAACATCTTGTAAACTCCCTTGAGGAATTTTAATTGTCCCTTGAAATTGATTCGATACGGTGGATAAATTTTGAGTTTGAGGTGCAGAAAGACTGGCTAAAATTTCAGAAATATTAGCTTGAGTATTAATTAAAATTTGAGTGACTCCTTTCTTGAGTTCAGCATTGGTTAACTCAGCAATTCCATTTTGATAATTAATAGTTCCAACAAAAGAATCCGCTTCAATATATCCTAATGTTGGGTTTTGAACGGTAACATTTCCCGTTACACCGATTTGATTAAGATTAAAACTGGCTAAATTAGAAACACTAATTTCCCCTGATGCTTTACCTTTTAAAACCCCAATATTTAGTTCAGCTAAAGGAGCAAGACTTAAGGTTTGTAGGGGAAATTGTTCTAAGTTAACGTTTAAATTATTTCCTTGGGATTGTCCGACTAATAAGCTTTCATCCCGTTTAACTAAAAAGGAAACAGGTAAATATTGATCATCTAAAACCAGTTCAATTTTATCTTGTTCTCCGGCTAAAGCAATATTCACCTGTTGACCCGGACTAATATTGACGGTTCCCGCTAAAATCGGATCAAAAGTAATATCCCGAAGAGCGAAGTTATTTAATCTTAAATTGCCGTTTAAATTTAAGGCGGAAACCGTTCCAGTTAACTTGCCATTAAAATTAACAATTCCCGCGACAAAAAAGCTATCTTCCGTTGTCAATTCTGGGGGTAAAATTGCTAAAATATTCTGGGCTAAGGAGGATTGTAAATCAAAATTATTCACCCGAACATTTAAGTTTAAATTAGAGAATTGAGGGATGCCATTACCTTGAAATTCAACTCCGACTAATCCATCGGTTGAAAATCCAGGGGTTTCTGCTTTTTGAATATTAATTTCTCGACCATTCCAAGATGCTATTGCATCAAAAGGTTGTTTAATAATAGGTAATTCTGTTAGTCTTAATTGACCGAATGCTTCAATTGTTGTAGGATTCAAAGTAGTAATGTTTCCTTGTCCAAGGATTTCAGTATTTAATAATCCCCTTAATAAAGGTATATTTTCTGCTTGATCTAGCAGTCCATTTTGACGTAAACTGGCGGTCAGTTCAGGGATTTGTGATTCTACTAATTGTGAGAACCGATTTAAAGCAATTTGATCCCCTTTAATGGCTGCATTCCATTGTCCTTGTAAAGTTTCTCCTGTTGCTAGAATAATGCCTCCCTCTTGACCTAAATTGACTTGACTATCCAGGGTAGCGATTAGATAATTAGGGGAAAAGTTAGTTAAATTTCCGTTAATTTTTGCAACTCCTTGGAGAAATCCTCCTTGTAAATTTAAGGCGTTAATTTCAGCCACTAAACTCGGTTGTAAATTAGCAAAAGGTAATCCTAAATTAACTAACGGTTGTAAAGGAATTTGATTCGTAATCACTTGAGCCGTTAACTGACTATTCTGTAATTTTCCTTCTGCATTTAAAGTTCCTCCAAAATTGCCTAAATTGACTTGTCCTGATGCGTTAACAATGATATTATTAAGGTTGAAGTTGTTTAAATTTCCGGTAAAATTTCCACCGCCTGTTAACTGGCTGTTCCTCAGATCAAGACTTTGAATTTGGGTCTGAACATTAGCGGGTAAATTAGCAACGGGTAAACCGATATTAATCAAAGGATTTAATTGAACGTCTCTGGCGTTAAATTCTCCTTGCAATTGTCCTTGATTTACTTGACCGTTGGCGGTAATAATTCCTCCTAAATTCCCTAAATTAATCGTTGTTTGTGCGGTTCCATTGAGACTATTAGGGGTAAAATTATCGAGAGTCCCGTTAATCGATCCGGCTAGTTTTAAGGTTCCCTGACTAACATCTAAGTTTTGCAGTTGTGAGCGTGTTGCTGGGGGTAAATTTGCTAGGAGTAATCCAATATTAATTAATCGAGGTAAAGCTAAATTATTACTAAAAAATTCCGTTTGAAAGAGTCCGTTTTGCAGTTGCGCGATCGCATTTAGGGTGCTATCCTGAAAATCAAGTTGAATTTGACTATCTGCGATTAATGTATTCAGAGAAAATTCTTTCAAATTTCCTGATAATTGGGCTGATAAGTTTAAACGTCCATCGGTTAAATTAACGGATTGAATTTGTTGTTTTGTTGTGTCGGGAATAGCCGCAAATAATACGCCTAAATTGACTAAAGGTGTAATCGCAATTTGATTTCCTAATATTTCTGCATTCCAAATATCATTATTATTTTTTTGAGCAATTACATTCAAATTTCCATCAGCAATTTTAACTTGTGCTTTCGCCGTCGTTCCTGAAAATTGAGCTTGACCGCTTAGGGGATAGGTTGCGGACGGTAAATTAAATTCAGCTTCACCTTTTAACTTATCTAAATTTCCAGTAATTTGAGCATTCGCTGATAAATTACCGATTTGAAAATTCGGTAATAATCCATAGGATTGCGCGATGGCATCTCCGGGTATATTATTAACTATAAAATCTAACTTCACCGTCGGATCAAATTCCACTTTTCGGGTTGTAATTTCCGGCTTTTGAGGTAAGGAAGGTAAGGATTGATTAGGTGTCGGTTTTTCTGGACGAATAATAACTTGATCACCCGGTTGAAGTTGTTGCGGTTGAGGTTCTAATAATGCGGTTAATCCATTTAATTTAATTTCCCCATTTCCCTTAACTGAACCGCCAACAGAAGGAAGAATTAATAAATTTTTAACTTCAATAACCGGATCAACTAAAATATTAAAATTAGGATCAAATTTAGTGAATACATTAAAATCAGTCTGAATCGTATCAAAATAAACCCGATCTAATAAGATTTTTTGGGTAGTCGCAATGCGTCCTGAAATTTCTGGGGTTTGTAAATACCCTTTAACGTTTATCTCTCCTTTGACTTCTCCGGTTATGGGAAACGGTAATTTTACAGGTTCTCCTTGAATTCCTTCTATGGTTTTTAAGAAGGTGGAAACTTGAACAGGTTGTAAATTAGCGGCTAAATTAACTTGACTTTTTGCTAATTCTAAATTAGAATTAGTTAAAATAGAACCCTTCAAATCAAGAGCCAAATCTCCCATTGTGGTGTTCAACTGATCAATCATCAGTTTTGTTCCCGCAAATCGCAAATTCGCTTGACTTAAATTAACCACATCAGGAAGAGTATCAACCGCCACTTGAACTTGATCTAAGTTCAGCGTTCCTCGTACATCTAAGGGTTTATAATTCTCTAATTTAACGCTTAAATTTGTATTTAATTTTCCCTGTTTTATAGAAACCCCTGGAGTAGAAACAAACCATGCAATTTCAGGTAAATCCAAACGATTTGCACGAATTTGGGCATTAACTTTACCCGGTTCTAGTAACGCATCTCCCTTAATCGCAAACGTGCCATTGTCCCCAATTTTTCCTACTAAATCAGCTTGAATTCGCTCATTATTGTCGCTTAATTTAGCTCTAACTTGATCAACAGCAATTAAAATCGGTTTTTGCGTTTTATTTCCTTTAGAATTAGCCTTTAAAAGTTCATAAGGCATTAAATTAATTTGAGCATTTTCAATAGCAATGGTTCTAAAAACTAAAGTAATTGGGGGATTTGGATCTAAATTTAGCTGAGTATTTAGCCAGTTTCCTGATGCGTCTTCTTCAATATAAATATTGGGTTTAACTAACGTAATATCCAGTTGAACTTTTGGTTGATATAAAGATAAAAGGGAAAATTGAACTTCTACAGCTTCCGCTACAGCTTTGTCAGTATCCGTTGCTGTGGGTGGAATCAATGACTTTCCAAAACGAATACTATTGAGGGTAAATCGTTCAACGGAGCCGACATTAACAGGTCGTTGTATAATCGTTTCTAAGGTATTGCTAACAATCGGTGCTAACCGATATCGAATAAACCAGGCGGCGACTGTTCCCAGTGTTAACAGCGTGATTCCTGATCCGACACCTCCCCAAATCAGCATACGCCTTAACCGTCGTCGGGGATGTAAAATTGGTTCCGAATTGTGATTAGGAGAATTACTCATCTCAAATCTGGCTCTGGGTTAATCACACAATATTATAAAAGTCATGGCTCAAGCTTCCCCTTTGAAACTCTAATGGTTTGCCAAGGCTGAAAGAAGGATGTACGATTTGAGTTTGATTGATTAAAACCAAGTTTGTGAGCAAAGTGCCACATTCAATACAGAATTTTGCGGGCTGAGAATTGTTGAATCCACAACTAGGGAAAATTTTATCTATCATTGTTTCATGATCTGTATTTGAAATTGGAATTTTGCTCATTTTCATCCATCTTAGGAGCTTAAACTCGGTTTTAATCTCCAATTAGGGGGTTAGACTTCTGCTCCCCTTAAAACTAAAGGCATAATAAAATATCCATAATTTAAGTTCAGTATATAAGGTGTGTTAGTCAACATGGGTTTAGAACAGAACTACAACAAACAGTGCTTAGACAAGCTAATCTGGGCGATGGAGCAGTTGAAAATTGAAGGTAGCAGCCCAGAACTACCTAAAATTGCAGAACTGATTGTACAAACCATGACTGGGCCTTGGCGCTATTTTCACACGCCGGATCATATTTTTGAAGTGGGGGGGTCTGATGATCCCATTGAAGTTTTAGCCGCATTGTTTCATGATGTTGTTTATGTGCAGGTCGATCAAAGTGTTAATTTTAATTTAACTTACTATATTGCCCCCTTTATTCGCCAAGTTGGAGAACATTTATTAATTCGGGATGCTGAAGACTTACCACTGGATCAAAGCTTTGAAATGGTCAGACAAATCTTTGATTTTGCCCCCGGTCAAACCTTGTCTCCCATCAATGGACAAAATGAATTTTTAAGTGCATTAGTTGCCAGCAAAGTGTTAGAACCCTTGCTCCCGTTAGAATTTTTAGTGCAGATTGTAGCTTGTATTGAAGCAACTATTCCCTTTCGGACAACAACGGAATTAGGAAGCAATAGCGATATTTTATATCAACGGTTAAAGGATGTTTGTGAAAGGTTTCAACTGAAATTAACTGATAACGAGTTAATTGAAACGGTGAAACGTTCCGTTAGACTTTCTAATCGAGATGTGGGGAGTTTTGCCAATGAAAGTGCTGCTAGTTTTTTAGATAATACCTGGAATTTACTCCCAGAAACCAATCACTATCTCAAAAATTCCAGTTCCTATACGATTAGTCAATATCGGACAGCTTTACAAAAAATGGAAGGGTTTATGAATTTTATTAAACCTGAAATTATTTTCCATCAATTTAAAGACGATCCTGATGAATTAACCTATAAAGGGTTAGTAGCCAGAGCCAGAAAAAATATTGAAGTCGGACGTTTGTATTTAGCCAGTAAGTTATTTACTATTGCTTTTTTAGAAGCGTTATCCTTACGATTTGGGCGAGTCATTCCGGTTTCAACTTTAATGGGGGAAATGCCAACAGACGGGTTTTCTGCCGTTTCTTTAGTGGATTTTCTCAGCCCCCCGTCTAACCCTCACCAACCGAAAACGGAATTAGAAAAAACGGTTTTAACATTACTAGATAAAGGCCGTACCCAAAGTTCATCCTATGATATTAAAAATTCTCCATTAGCAACCTATATGGTTCAGTGTTTAGGATTTGATCAAATTATCTATCAACGCAACCGTGCCCAAGAATTTTTCCAGCAAAAAATCAGCCATGAAGACTTTTTAGCCGGGATTGATTCTGATGTTAAAAAAGCGGTCACCCATGGCATTGTTCAATTATTTGATTCTCGGAAAGCCGCCCTTTGTCAAACAGATGGACATCCTCTCAATTAAAAATCCCCCCTGTTTAACCAGGAGGGACTAATCGTTTAAAACTGAATCACTGGATTATTTAGATTCGGTGAAATCAGCATCAATCACGTCATCGCCACCGCTTGGGGGTGTAGAACCGCCTGCGCTGGGGCCACCGTCTTCAGGAGCAGCGCCACCCGCTTGTTGATAGATATTAGAACCCACCGCAAATAATTGTTGTTGTAAATCTGTGGTCAGGGTTTTGATCTTCTCATCGTTATCTTGGCTGATAGCTTCCCGCAGGTCTTTAATTAAACCTTCAATCTTGGTTTTATCCGCTTCGGGAACCTTGTCACCCAGGTCGCTGAGTTGTTTTTCCGCTTGATAAGACAGCGTATCGGCTTGGTTTTTGCGTTCGATGCGTTCCCGACGTTCTTTGTCGGCGGCGGCGTTTTGTTCGGCTTCCCGAACCATCCGTTGCACTTCATCATCGGGGAGGGTAGACGCACCCGTAATGCTGATGGATTGTTCTTTACCCGTTCCTTTATCCTTAGCGGTAACGTTCAAAATCCCGTTTGCATCGATATCAAAGGTCACTTCGATTTGAGGAACACCACGCGGCGCGGGAGGAATACCATCGAGGCGGAACGTTCCCAAGCTCTTGTTGTCGTTCGCCATTTCCCGTTCTCCTTGGAGAACATGGATTTCAACGTTCGTTTGACCATCAACCGCAGTAGAGAACACTTCGGATTTTTTGGTGGGGATGGTGGTGTTGCGAGGAATAATCTTAGTCATCACGCCACCGAGGGTTTCCACACCCAAAGACAGAGGAGTGACGTCTAACAGCAGAATGTCCTTGACTTCACCCGCTAATACCCCCGCTTGAATGGCAGCACCAACGGCTACCACCTCATCCGGGTTAACGGTTTGGTTAGGTTCTTTGCTTAAGACATCCCGAACTAACTGTTGAATGGCAGGTATCCGGGTTGAACCTCCGACTAACACCACTTCGTCAATGTCGGTTTTGCTGAGTTTGGCATCACGCAGGGCATTTTCCACGGGAATACGGCAACGGTCAATTAAATCCGCACAGAGTTGTTCAAATTTTGCCCGCGTTAAGGTCATGTCCAGGTGTTTTGGCCCATCTTGAGTTGCGGTAATGAAGGGCAGGTTAATTTCCGTTTGGGTAACGCTGGACAGTTCTTGTTTGGCTTTTTCAGACGCTTCTGTTAACCGTTGTAAAGCTTGTTTATCTTTACGAAGGTCAACGCCTTCTAATTTTTGGAATTCTTCGGCGAGGTAGTCAACGATTTTTTTATCGAAGTCGTCTCCACCCAGGTGAGTATCCCCAGAGGTGGCTAATACTTCAAATACACCGTCACCGACTTCCAGAATGGAAACGTCAAACGTACCGCCTCCTAAGTCAAAGACTAGGATGGTTTCGTTGCTTTTTTTATCTAAACCATAAGCTAAAGATGCGGCGGTGGGTTCGTTGATAATCCGTTTAACTTCAATCCCTGCAATTCTACCTGCGTCTTTAGTGGCTTGACGCTGAGAGTCGTTAAAATAGGCAGGAACAGTAATAACAGCTTCTTTAACAGGTTCGCCTAAATATTTACTGGCATCATCAATCAGTTTTCTCAGCACTTGGGCGGAAATTTCTTCCGGCGCAAACTGTTTGCTACGAGCAGGACAATCTAATTTAACGTTACCTGTGCCATCGCGCAGCACTTTATAAGAAACTTCTTTAGATTCGTTGTTGACTTCTTCTGATTTACGTCCGATAAACCGTTTCACAGAATAAAAGGTGTTTTCGGGGTTCATGACGGACTGACGTTTGGCAATTTGACCCACCAGTTGGTCGCCATTTTTAGCAAAAGCAACAACGGAAGGTGTGGTGCGTAACCCTTCAGCGTTGGCAATAACGGTAGGTTTGCCCCCTTCCATCACGGCGACGCAAGAGTTAGTGGTTCCTAAGTCAATTCCGACTACTTTTCCCATAGGGTTTATAGTTCTCCGTTTACGACAAAATAAAGTTAGGTTCTGTTTGAGATGAGTCGTCTTGATACGACTTCTGGACTACTGCTCTAACCCAACTGCATCAGGGGGCGAGTCCAATTTCAATACAGTTTTTAAGATACGATTGCTTATCTCTATACTGGGGGCGGTTTGTCCATTCCTTGAAGGTGTGTTTACCGAACAAGAGTTAGGTCGGTTGAACTTCAGATTTGGACATCTGCCCTGTGTTGTTCATGTTTACTACTGTAGGAATTGCGATCGCTTTTGGTATTGTGGCAAACCGTATATTTTGGGTTGTAGTTTCCGACAAAATTGATTCATTACTTGTTTCTAGGTAGAACCTAGAAATGATATTAATAGAGGCTCCGCCTCAAATCATAACAGGAGGCAGAGCCTCATGATTTTCATTCCAATGCAGAGCATTGGAACGAGGGAAGGGTTATAAATAATATCTGATAAAATAAGAATTAAGTTATATATTTCTAGGGCTTAACCATGAGTCAATGCCTTAATCCTGATTGCATCCAACTTAACTCTAAAATCACAACTCCCTGAACCTTTATCAATTTGTGAGTATGTAGAAGCTAAATTATAAAACTGCGATCGCTACCTGTAGGGAGTTCAGAAACCTGGTTTCTTAATTGAGCTTTCTGTTAATAGCAAAGGTTAAGGCAGAAACCCGGTTTCTTAATTGAGCTTTCTGTTAATAGCAAAGGTTAAGGCAGAAACCCGGTTTCTTGGATCTCTGAATATGGAAAAAAAGTCAATTATTATAGCAGTTAAGAGTTAAATTTGTGCTAAAAAACTGAGGATCAAACCTAGACCGTTAAGTTTTTTCTCCCGGTTTCCAGTTTCCGGTGATATTAATGTCAAAAAACGTGATATTATCCCATTATTTCAAAAGAGTTTAGAGTGTTCATTTCACAACTTTAATTTTTATGACAATTACCCCCGAATCTGTGCAAGAGTTGTTAAGTTCTAGTGATTTAGGCGATCGCTTACGAGGTGTCAATCAACTCCGAGAGTTAGAACCTGCCATCGCCTTTGAGTTAATTCAAGTCCCCATTAAAGATAGTAATAGCCGAGTTCGATATGCTGCGGTGAGTCAGATGGCGACTTTAGGAGAACAAAATTTAGAAACCGCTTATGAAATCTTACGCCATCATTTATTAAATGATCCCGAAATGGATGTACAAGCCGTCGCCGCCGATGGACTGGGTGCGTTAAAATTTCGAGAGGCTTTTGATGATTTACAAACGGTCTATAACGCCACATCAGAATGGTTACTTAAACTCAGTATTGTTGCAGCAGTGGGAGATCTTGAGGAACCTCGTGCTTTTGAATTATTAGAAAACGCATTACAAGAAGATAATCCCTTAATTCAAACCGTTGCGATTAGTGCATTAGGAGAATTAGGAGACCAACGGGCAGTTCCTTTGTTAGTTCCTTTTGCCACAAATTCAGACTGGCAAGTTCGTTATCGAGTCGCCCAAGCGTTAGCTCGTTTAGGAGGAAGTGAAGCGGAACCTTTCTTGAAACAATTAGCGGAAGATGAAGTGGAAATTGTCGCTCAAGAAGCGAAAGTTATATTCGGAAATTAAATCATTTTTTATGAGATGATCTCCTGAAATTCCTGTAGAGACGTTGCATACAACGTCTCTACTACTTGATTATTTTAAATTCAAGAAATGATTTAAAGCCAGAACAACTTTTGGCGGCCATCGTCGAACGGTTTTCACCCAATCAATATTTTTATATCGGGGGTCAAGCCCAACCACAGCTACCCAATTACTTTCCGCTTCTCCTGGTTTTCCCAGATCCCATAAACAAGCGGTTAACGCCGCACGCATATCGGCAAAGTTAGGATATTTCCGCACTAAATTTTTCATGGTTTTAATCGCATCTTCTGGTTGCCCAATTTGATATAATGCTAAAGCATAATTAGCACGAGCAAAGGAATAATTTCTATCTAAATCACTGGCTTTTTGATAATCTTTAAGGGCGGCTTCCCATTGTCCTAATCCTGCTTCTGCATTCCCGCGATTATTATAAGCAATAGCATCATTCGGATTAATTTCTAAGACTTTATTATAGTCGGTGATCGCTTTTTCCCACTGTCCTAATCCTTCATAAGCAACGCCTCGGTTTAAATAGGAATCAGGAAAATTAGGAGCTAATTCTATGGCTTGATTATAATCAAAAATCGCTTCATTGAGTTTATTTTGACTGACTCTAACATTACCTCGGTTACTCCACATTGCGGGATTTTCTGGATATTGATTAATAATTTCAGTCCAGTAGGTTTCCGCTTGGGCAAATTTCCCTGTTTGAGAGGCTGTAAACGCCTGTTGAAGCATCGTATCTAAATTGGAAGAGGCGGATAGATTTTCAGCCCAAAGAGGGGTAACACTGACCCCGGTAATAACTAGGAGACTGAACAATAAGGTTAAGGTTTGATACAACCAGCGAATCTTAGACATGAATTGAAACAAGCGAAATCGAATGAAATCATTGTACTCAAAAGCAGAAGCATCAAATCATCGGTCAATCATGGATGGTGTGTGTGCTGTGCTGACCTATCCTCTGGGGATTTTATGTTTTGGATTGTCAGATCGTGAGATAATTAGAGGTTAGGTCTTAAACGAACAAAGGTTTAACAAGATAATATGGTCGCTAAAATTCAGTTTTCAAGAGGAATTGATGAAGACGCAATTCCTGATGTCCGGTTGACTCGTTCACGAGATGGAAGTCAAGGAACTGCAACATTTTTTTTCCAAAATCCCAAAGCATTAGCCGATGATTCTACGGAAGAA
>NZ_JBJUDF010000031.1:0-13413 GCF_046067725.1 Planktothrix sp. | reverse complement strand
TTCCCTCCAAGACGCTTTTTCGGTTTGAAAAAAGGTGAAAAACCTTGACTTTTTCCAAGTTCAAAAAGGAATTTTTGAAAATTGAGGGGGAAGAAAAAAAACAGTTTTCAAGAAAAAACGGTTTTACTGTAAATTTTGAATCCCTACGATGCCTTTTAACAGATCAAAAGACTTCCTCAACTTCTAAATTATCAGACGAGAGATTAGAGATAAGATCTAATGACACTATTGAACAATTAGCAGATGATTTGAAAGAACAACCCTTTGAGACCATTAAAAAATTAGCAGATGATTTGAAAGAAAAATCCTTACCTAAAGGAGATATTCCTTTAGTGGTAGTTACAGGAATTCAAAGTTATGCTGATTTTGAAAAGGCAGAAGTTTGGCGAGGATTAGCAAAATTTGTTGATGAACCTGGAGGTCAAAAAGAAGAAAAAATTAACTTTCGAGAATTTCAAGGAAGAAATATTCAAGGGTATAAACAAAGCGATGATAGACATTCAAAAGGAGCTAGAAAAGCAAATGAAGGATCTATTCAAAAAAGAATAGTTATATCTGTTTTGGCTATATTGTTTTGCATCTCTTTAGCTTTGGGAATTTGGTTCTATATTCAATCCAAGGAGTCTAATCCAAAGAATCAACAGCAAAACGACAATATAAACAGTTCAAATCAACCCATTCAGACTCTAATCATGGAACTCAAGGCAGCGCAAAAAGAGTTAACCCCTCAAGAGCAAACTGAAGAAGTAAAGGAAGACAATATTAATTAAAAATCTATATTTCTACCTTTTTTTCTGAATATAATTAGTTAATATCATGCCAAATTCATCCAAAAAACCATTAAAATTATGCCTGTTAAGCTAACCCAGAAAAATGCCAAAGAAAATTAGGGAATTAAAAAGCCTTCTTCTGAAAGCAGGTTTTACTGATGAACCGGGTAAAGGAAGCCATACAAAATGGTCACATCCTCTTCTACCTGGAAAAGTAATTTTATCAGGAAAGGATAGCAATGATGCCAAACCCTATCAAGAACGAGATGTTATAAATGCTTTAAATACACTTGCTAAAATCAAGGAGGATCAACAACGATGAAAAGCTCTTATACTATTATTATTCAATGGTCAGAAGAAGATCAGTGTTATGTGGTCAGCCTTCCTGAATGGGGAGAACATTGTCACACCCATGGGGATACCTATGAAGAAGCGTTAAAGAATGCACAGGAAGTTTTAGAACTCCTGATAGAGTCGGCGTTGAACAATCATGAGCCTTTACCCAAACCTCAACTTTTCGGAAAAACATTAGAGTGTGTGTGAAAAAATATTAGATTGATTGAAATTTTTGGCAATTTTGAATCAGAATAAACAAGTAAATAAGAGTATGAAAGTAGCGATCGCTGGATCTACAATAAACGAATCTAAAGGTTGAGTTCGCTTACTAGAACAAGAGGAAGTTAGGAGCGAGGGAAGTATACTAGCAAAAAATTAAGATAAGCTATTACCTAAGATAGAAAATACTAGACATAGAGAGAAATAAAAAAACTGAAGTGGTAGAATAGTCAGAAAGCTGAGTCCTGTTTAGATGATGAAGGGGTGAGACTCTAAATGATTGTGATATAATTTTAACAAAAGAGAATGTTAGCAAAAGCTAACCCTTTTGGTTCAAAGTTTAAGTTGACTATCATTGATTTCACTTGCATTTTCAATCGAAATTATTACAAAAATATTAACTTAATGAATCGCTTGTGCCATCTCAAAAAGCTCAAAAGATTGATTTGAATGGGGATTATCCTTGCCCTTGTCGGCGAAGGGGGAGACTGGTTCCCATTGCCTTAACTGAAGCCTTTGGCTGTGATCGCTGCCAACAAATTTTTGTTGTCGATGAAAGCGGTTATTGTTTAGAACAACTCGCAACCCATTATCCTTATAAACAGGCTTGGCGTTGGACAGGTCATCAATGGAACAGAGCCAGTCCGGGGTTAAGGGCACATTACTTGCCGATGGCTTTGGGAGTGTTCTTAGTTCCGTTAGTGATTTGGTTGCCATTAGCCTTGTATTCACCGGGGCCAAATCTTGTGTTATGGGCAATGGTTGCGGTACTGTTAGCCATGTTACCTGCACTTATGGTTTGGCTCGCTTACAGGCGCGATTCTCGATGATAATTGATGATTTCTCTCCCTTTCCTGCTGACCATCCACTCCGTCGTGCTTACGTTGCCAGTTTTCAACTAGCAAAAACCACAGGAGTGGATCGGAGTCGAGCCTTGCAACTGATGGCCAAGGCATTGCGATCGCAACAGAACGATATCCTAGAAGCCAATACCCTCGATTTAGAAGCCAGTCGAGACTTAGGGTTATCGGAACTGATTACCGACTGGCTCAAACTCACTCCAGAACGCTTAGAAACCACCGTCCAAATCTTAGAACGTCTGGGACAATTACCCGATCCCATTGGTCGAGTCACCAGTGCCTCCTATCAACTCGAACAAGGACAAACCTATTATCAACATATTCCGTTAGGGGTAGTTGCCTTAATCTATGAAGCCTTCCCCGAACTCGCCGCCATTGCCACAGGATTGTGTTTAAAAACGGCGAATAGTTTAGTTTTATTAGGAGGAACAGAAGCCACCCACTCGAACCAAATTATTGTTCAAACTTTGCAAATTGCCTTAGAAGATTCGGGACTGCCTTTAGGCTGTTTAGAAATTTTGCCATCTGAACAAAATGCCCCCATTCAACAGTTAGTCACCCAAGATCAACATCTGAATTTAGTCATTCCCTACGGAAGACCTCATTTTGTACAGCAAGTGGTGAATCAATCCACCGTTCCCGTTTTGCGTTCAGCCATGGGAAATTGTTATTTATATTGGTCATCAACCGCCAGTGTGGATACAGCGCGATGGATGATTTTAGAGAGTCATGAAAGTAAACCCGATCCCGTCAATGCCATTGAAAAAGTTCTCATCGATCCCAATCAAAAAAGCTCATCTTTAGTGCGATTGTGGAAGAACTTTCGAGAAGCTGGGTTTGAACTGCGAGGAGATGAAGCCCTCGCCCAAGAATTCCCTGAATTAACTTTAGCCAAAGCGACGGAATGGTCAAGACCCTATTTAACCCGAACCATTGCTTTTAAAGTAGTGGAAAACTTAGAAAAAGCCATCGCTTGGATGAATACCTATAGTAGCGGTCATGCTAACTGTTTAGCCACCGAATCCTATTCCGAAAGTCGAAAATTTGCCCAAGATGTCAATAGTGCCTTGACCTTTATTAATGCGTCTCCTCGATTTTCCCGTCATTTAAACCGGGGAGACGCAATCTTTCTGGGGATTTCTAACCAGAAAGGATATCGTCGGGGATTAATAGGTTTAGAAGCCCTAATGACCTTGAAGCACGTGGTTCAAGGAAATCGACAATTCTAAATGCGTAAAGCTTCAGCATTGGCGGGGGGTAATTTCACTTTTTGGGCTAACCCTAACGCTTGCAAAAGCCAAATCGTCATCCAAGTTAAGTCAATTTCCCACCATTGCAAACCGTGACGGGCGGAATATTGGAACGCATGGTGATTATTATGCCAACCTTCACCATAGGTCACCAAGGCGACCCACCAACAGTTACGAGAGGAATCTCCCGACTCATAGGTTTGATAGCCAAATTTGTGAGTCGCACTATTCACAAACCAGGTACAGTGGAACATCACCACAACCCGAAAGAAAATGCCCCAAACGACAAAAGACCAACCTCCGATGAGATAGAGTAACAGTCCAAAGATCACCTGAATGACCAAAAAGTATTTTTGGAAAAACAGATAAACTGGATCATCGGCAATATCTTTGGTATAACGAGGGATTTGTTCATCGGCCGGAGTGTGGAATAACATCCAACCGAGGTGACTCCACCAAAACCCTTTGGTAGAATCATGAGGATCTTGTTCTTGATCCGAATATTGATGATGGAGACGGTGTAACCCGATCCAATCAATCGGCCCTCCTTGACAAGCCAGAGTTCCGCAAAAGATTAAAAAGTATTCTAGCCATTTGGGAGCTTCAAAGCTACGATGGCTAACCAGGCGATGATACCCTAGAGTAATTCCTAAGCCTCCAGTGACCCAATGTAAAAATAAAGCTAGACCTACAGCAGCCCAGCTAAAATTACTGGGTAGGAATGCCAACAGTGCGGCAGCATGGAGAAACACCATAAAAGCAATGGTGATCCAATCGGGCTTATATTGAGGTGAAGTTGCAATCGTCATGAAACGAAAATTCGAGCTTTTTTAAACGAAAGAGTCCCATTTGCGTCATAATATGCACCGCCCACAAATGGAGTGAGTTCGGTGATCCTATCTAGTATAGAACAGCTAAAAGAAGCAGAACAGGAACTATTTCCGATTTTTTCTGGTATTGACACACAGGTCAAGCATAATCTTAAACGAGTTTTAGATGCCTTTCGTCGCTACCGAGTAGGAACCCATCACTTTGCAGGCGTTACAGGTTATGGCCACGATGATTTAGGACGTCAAACCTTAGATCAAGTCTTTGCGGAGATTATGGGTGCAGAAGCGGCTGCGGTACGAGTGCAGTTTGTTTCTGGAACCCACGCCATCACCTGTGCCTTATTTGGCTGTTTACGTCCAGGGGACGAAATGCTGGCGGTAGCTGGCGCTCCCTATGATACCTTGGAAGAGGTGATCGGTTTGCGCGGTCAAGGTCAAGGTTCATTATTAGAGTTTGGCATATCTTACCGTCAATTGGATCTAACGTCTGAGGGAAAAATTGACTGGGAAAGCTTAAACACTGCAATAACCGCCAAAACTCGCCTCGTTTTAATTCAGCGTTCCTGTGGCTACTCCTGGCGTTCGAGTTTGTCGATTAATGATATTGAGAAAATTGTTCAGAGTGTTAAACAACAAAACCCCGATACGATTTGTTTTGTCGATAATTGTTATGGAGAATTTATCGAAACTCGTGAACCCACCTCAGTGGGTGTGGATTTAATGGCAGGTTCATTAATTAAAAATCCAGGGGGAACTATTGTTCAAGCGGGGGGTTATGTTGCGGGACGGGAAGATTTAGTTGAAGCCGCCACTTGTCGATTAACAGCCCCCGGAATTGGTAGCAGTGGCGGGGCTACTTTTGATCAAAATCGGATTCTGTTTCAAGGGTTATTTTTAGCACCTCAAATGGTAGGAGAAGCGATTAAAGGAACCCATTTAACTTCCTATGTTTTTCATCAATTAGGCTATCGAGTAAATCCGTTACCCTTGGAACCGAGACGAGATGTGATTCAAGCCATTGAGTTAGGTTCTCCTAATAAATTAATTGCTTTTTGTCGCGCCATTCAACAGTATTCTCCGATTAGTTCCTATCTCGAACCTGTCCCCGCAGAAATGCCGGGATATGAAAGTCATTTAGTCATGGCGGGAGGCACATTTATTGATGGAAGTACCTCGGAATTTTCCGCCGATGGGCCGTTAAGAGAACCTTATATTGTGTTCTGTCAAGGAGGAACCCACTGGACACATATTGCTTTAGCCTTAGAAGCGGCAATTGAAGCGATCGCACCGGTTTAAATCCAGAAACCGGGTTTTTATTACAATCTTTGGGTTGCTAACAAAGCTGTCTATAAAAACCCGGTTTCTTGTGCTATATGGGTTCTCAGAAACCGGGTTTTTCCACAATCTTTCGGTTTCTAATAAAGCTATCTACAAAAACCCGGTTTGCGGTTTAGAAGTGTTTTTGATAATAGTCTTCAACAGCACCCACAGCACTCAATAAAGGAGAATCTAAAGATTCGATCCAGTCTGCAACTTCCCTCGCCAGTCCTAACGTTGAAGTTCCATGAGACGGTTGAAGTTGACCTGCGATTACGGTTTGTTTGAGGTTTTTCAAAACCGCAATTAAATTATCTAAACGATCTGATTGTTCCTCTTGATCGATTTGTTCCGCAGAATCAATTGCTTGATCAATTAACTGAGTAAATTCGGTAATTTTGGCATCCATGTTAATATCCGGTGAGGGAATTGAGTTAATTAAAAAGAATTAAGGACAAGAAAAGGATTCAACACCAATATTTTGACCAGCCGACCATTTAATATTGGGATTTTTAGAATCTTTAATAAAGACTTGATGACCCATCCCTGGATAACATTCCGTTGGTGGTTGTGGGGCTACAATGCCTTTATAAATTATTGTTCCGGCGGGTAATGTGACCGTTTCAATTTGAGTTGCTTGATTTCCCCAAGCTTGATTTAAAGCTAAATTTCGGATCACATCAACATTCTTCGTATATTGATCCGTCGTTAAATAGCGCCCATATTTCATATTATCGGTGCTATAATAACGGTAAAAATCTTGAGCTTCTGATAATTGAATCTCTTGACATTCAGAGTTTAGAAATGTATTGGCAATATCGACGGGTAAAGGACAACTACTCGCAACATCTTGAGCGAAAGCGGGTGAGGCGTTAAAGAGGAAAAATTCAGATGCAACGGCAAAAAAGACGCTAATCAGTAGAGTTAATCCCAGACTCCGAAAAAGAGATTTAATGTTCATCGCTTGTATTCTAAAATCGATTTCTGAAGCGATTTTATCAAAAATCGGATGGCATTGCGTGTTTGATTAAAATTTTTAAAACAAATTTCATATAAGTTTACCTTAGATGAAGATGAGATTCCCTCAAGGATGCTCAAAAACCAATTCCCACCGATGACAACTGTTATCGCTCCGACTCAGAAACAGAATAACCCTCTTTAGGAAATAGGAAGAAACTCAAAAGAAAAGTCTACACTAGGAAAAAGTGTTATTGTTCTGCATCGGGTTAATCTTATGTCAGACTCTCTAAAATCCATTGCCCAACACTATCATGAACGCACGAAATATGATCCAGAAACCCTGGCGCTAAAAAGTCAAACCTTGGACTGGGAAAAACAGCCTATTCCCTTTAAAGAGTATAAAATCGGGAAAGTTTTTGATCTCAAACCTTACCTGCGGAATACAGGTGAAGTGACTTCTAATGACCCTAAAATCCAACTTTGGCAACGATTATCTCATTTATTGCTGCATAGTTATGGTTTAACCGCAAAACTGCCAACCATGGCGGGAGTTCATTATCTGAGAGCCGCTCCTTCGGCGGGGGGGTTGTATCCGGCGGAAATCTATTTAATTTCCAGGGGTACTGCAATTTTGGCACCCGGTTTATATCATTATCAACCCCAAAGCCATGCTTTACTTCTATTTTGGGAAAACCAAGTTTGGCCAGATTTACGAGACGCTTGTTTTTGGCATCCTGTATTAGAAAATACCCATTTAGCCTTGATAACAACGGCGGTTTTTTATCGCTCTTCCTGGCGTTATCAAGATCGCGCTTATCGTCGAATTTGTTTAGATACTGGTCATTTATTAGGCAATTTAGAATTAACGGCGGCGATGAATGATTATCGACCCCATCTCATCGGAGGATTTGCGGATAATATCTTGAATCAGTTATTATATTTAGATCGCGAAACGGAAGGGGTGTTCGCTGTTTTAGCCTTAGCCGATTTACTAGAAATTAACGAAAATTTACCCGGTTTAAGAACGGCTTTACCCTCTGCTATTGTAACGGATTATCCTAATATTACCGATGGAGAATTGCTGGCTTATTTGCATGAAGCCACCAAATTAGAAGTGGATTCTTCAGGAATTAAAGGTTGGAAACCGATGGAAACCGATGGGATTTTAGAAGATAAATATAATTTTCCCTTTTGTACAAAAGTCCCAACAGTCACCAGTTCCATTGACTGGGGTAAAAATTTATCGGGTTTAGAAAAAACGATGATGAAGCGACGCTCGACACGAGCTTATAATGGTTCTGAATTAATGTTAAATGAACTGTTAGCACTTTTAGATTTTACCTATCAACCCCACCATTATGTTCATCAAGGGTTAGATGGTGATCCCGATTATTTTGATCTCAGTTTAATTGAAACCTTTATTGCTGTTTCTGGGGTTAAAGGTTTGGAGGATGGATGTTATTATTATGCTCCCAAAGCTCAAGAATTAAGACAAATTCGCTTTAAAAATTTTCGCCGAGAGTTGTACTATTTGTGTTTACAACAGGATTTAGGACGAGATGCGGCGGCGGTCTTATTTCATACGGCGGATTTGAAAAAAGCCATCGCGAATTACGGAGATCGAGTGTATCGTTATTTACATTTAGATGCGGGTCATCTTGGACAACGCTTGAACTTAGCGGCTATCTATCTCCGACTAGGAGTCAGTGGAATTGGGGGGTTTTTTGATGATCAAGTGAATGAAGTCCTCGGTATTCCTACAGATGAAGCGGTTCTTTATATTACAACATTAGGAAGACCTCGGTAGAACGTTGACGGTTGAGGATTGAAAGTTAAGCTGTACTTCATTTAATTTAAACTGTATGTTTTAGGGAGCGGGGACGCTCCCACTCTGTTTGTAAGGATTTTCCCCTGATCAATTTAGATGCGTGTGATCTATACTTGCTGGGCGAGGGCGCAGCGTTCGCACAGTCCAAAAAATTCTAGGGTGTGGTAGTAAATTTTAAAATTGTGGGATTTTTGCAGTTGGGTTTCCAGGTGATGAACAGGACATTCATCGAGGGGGATAGACCGTCCGCATTCAACGCAGGTGAGATGATGTTCATCTTGCTGCATACAACTATAAACCGCTTCTCCTGTGGTTAAAGTGCGAACATGAATTAACCCTTCCCGTTTTAAAGCGTCCAAAGAGCGATAAACCGTTGCTAACCCCATCGTTTGGTTTGTTTTACGCAACTCTAAATAAAGTTCTTGAGCGGAAACCGAGCGTTTTAGGGTTTTGAGTTGGGTGAGAATTCGATCTTGACTGCGGGTGCGACGAGGTTTCATGATCACTCAATAGCAGGGAACAGGGGATAAGAAAAAAATAATTAGACACCCGATCAATTATCAGCTTGCTCTGGGCTATTGTATCAGAATACAACAAACAACCCTTAACCGTGTGATTGACTGACTGCTGAGGATCATTAGAATTCAAAATTAACGGGACTGGGCGGACTTGAACCGCCGACCTAGCGCTTCAGATTGGTGTGAGTTTCCCCACTCTCTGGACTATCCCTTCACCGTAGGCTAAAACTGCCCGTAGGTGGTGGCCGTTATGTCTAAAGCATCATATTGATGATTCCCTAGAACCAGTCTCTGCACCTTCTTTCCTCTGCGCGAGGTAAAGCTTGGCTCAAGATTACCTTATCTGTCACCAGACTTAGGCTTCCTTGAATTTGACCACATTCACTCACAGGGTTTCCCCAGATGGTGCCCGATTGTTCAGGAGGCGCTTGCTCTATCCACCTGAGCCACAGCCCCAAATTGACACTATTTCTATAGTAGCATGATTTTGTACAAAGATCTAGTTAATTAGGGAACAACTTCACTGGGAACAGGCAATAGAGAATTGATGATAATAAAAAATATAATTTTCAAGATAATTATCATACTTGCGATAGATAAAATTTGAAGGTGATGTAACTATAAATTAACAGTTAACCGTTAACTATTGACTGTTAATTGTTAGCGTAAGGGTTAATCAATAACGGAATTACTGTTAATGGTAAAAACGTCCTATTGCCTTTAAATTAGGGGAAAGATTTATGAAAGTTCTGCTGCTCTATCCTCAATTTCCTCAGTCCTTTTGGTCTTACGAGCGCTTCGTGGAAATTGCCGGACTCAAGGCAGTCATTCCACCTTTGGGAATTATTACCATTGCTGCACTATTACCCCCCGACTGGGAGATTCGATTTCACGATCGCAATGTCACCTGTGAAACCGAAACGGATTGGAACTGGTGCGATTTGGTGATCATTTCAGCGATGCTGGTGCAGAAACCCGACTTCCAAAACTTAATTCAAAAAGCCGTCCGTTTAGGCAAAACCGTTGCTGTCGGTGGCCCCTATCCCACCTCTGTCCCTCAAGATGCCTTGGACTTTGGGGCTAATTTCCTAATTTTGGATGAAGGTGAAATGACCATTCCCCCATTCCTAGAAGCACTGCGTCACGGTGAAACCCAGGGGATCTTTCGTTCAATTGATAAGCCTGATGTTACCCAAAGTCCGATCCCTCGCTTTGACCTGCTTAAGCAGGATGCCTACTTCATGATGGCGATTCAATTTTCTCGTGGTTGTCCCTTCAATTGCGAATTTTGTGACATTATTTCTCTGTATGGTCGCAAACCTCGCACAAAAGAACCTGATCAAGCTTTAGCTGAGTTGCAAACCCTCTATGATCAAGGGTGGCGTGGCTCCCTTTTTATTGTCGATGATAACTTTATTGGCAATCAACGTAACGTTAAACGTTTTCTGCGGGAACTAATTCCCTGGATGCAGCAACACAATTATCCGTTTAGCTTTATTACGGAAGCATCTGTGAATTTAGCCGAGGATAATGAATTACTGCAACTCATGGGTGAAGCTGGTTTTTATGCTGTTTTTCTGGGGATTGAAACCCCTGATCAAGATAGCTTACAACTCACCCGAAAACTACAAAATACCCGTAATCCCCTTGTAGAAGCTTGTCACAAAATTAATCAAGCCGGGTTATTGATTTATGCTGGATTTATCCTCGGTTTTGATGGAGAACGAACCGGAGCCGGCGATCGCATTCAAGCCTTTGTTGAACAAACCAGCATTCCGCAACCGATGTTAGGAATTCTGCAAGCTTTACCCAACACGGCCCTCTGGGAACGACTCAAAAAAGAACAGCGTTTAATTGATAGTAATGGTCATCCCACAGGGGATCAAAATACCTTAATGAATTTCATTCCCACCCGCCCTATTACCGAAATTGCGAAAGAATATGTGCAAGGGATTTGGACGATGTACGAGCCAGAGAATTATCTCCGACGCTGTTTACAACAATGCCTTAAAATTACCCCTTTAAAACATCATCAACAAACCATGAAATTCCCTGGCGGTAAGGGATTGAGATTGGTAGCTCAACTCATTTGGCATCAAGGAATTCGTCGCCCTGAAATTCGAGGACAGTTTTGGCATCAACTCTGGATTATTTTGTTGAAAAAACCTCAAGCTTTGAATATGTATTTAGGGTTATGTGCGGCTGGGGAACATTTCTGGGAATACCGGGCGTTAGCGAAAGAACGTATTACTCAACAGATGGCTTCTGATTTACACAAACCTGCTGTGACCTTAGCTGCAAAAAAACTGTCAATATTGTCTTAAGTACCCAAACATAATTATTTATACATTGGGTGATTTCCTGTTCCCTGTTTGCTGTTAAGCTGTTCCTTCTCTCAACCCGGTCATTTATTTTGCACTCATCACTTAATTTTTAATGTCTTGATTATGTGTTTTCCAGTCAAAAAAGATAAACCATAAACTACTACTAAGAACCGCAGCCAAGAAACACCACACTGAAATAAATGTGGTTTGATAAAATCTGTCCGCTAGAATAAAAGAAAGAATGACCAAAATCCCAAAAAGCATTAATAACCTTTGGCTTGATATCAAAAAGGGAACACTAATCACGACCAAATATAAATATTTGCAAAAATCATAGAATGAGACAAATTTAAAATAATATAATAAATTAAGATGATATAATAAATTACCGGAATAATTAGTAGCTAAAACCCCGTCTCTAATCACGCAACTCAGAAAATAAATTCCTAAAAAAAATCCGATTATTGTCAAAGTTAAAATAATTTTTTGGCGAAGAAGATCTTTTTCTAATAAATAAACAGAAACCGGACATAAAATTAGCCAAACTCCTGTAGCAAAGCTTATAAAACCATAGGCTCCTATAAAATAGAGAAGGGATGATTGATTATCCAAATTTAACCAGACGATTCCCTCAAGAAATTGCTGAGTTGCAAATAATAACGGAAAAGAAGCTAATAAAAGCTGATTTTTCGAGGTGGTTTGGGTCAGAGTCGCTATTCCTAACACAGATAATGATACACTAGCGGTAAAACTTGCTGTTGCTGAAAAGCACATAAAAATTAGCTCCAGAGTTCTTCAAACCGTCAATTTTTCATCAGGGATTAGGTTCGGGAACACCAGGGAATCTGCTAGTCCTACACCTGCTGCTGTACCTATTAAATCTAATTCTAGCTTCCTGAATAACGTTTAAGGGATTTTGGCAGGAAAAGGAGAAAATTTAGAGATTTCACGACTTTTTCTGATAAATTAAAGCTATAGGACAAGTTGTATATAGTATTCAGAGGATATTGTATTCGTGGTAGCCGTGAATCAACCGATTACAGTGAATGATCATAATCTGATTGAAAAAGCGCTTTTACTAAAAGTAAAACGACTGACTTCCGCACGAGGACAACTGGTTCTTCCTTGCGCGCCTGCTTTACTCGATGAATACATGAGTCAGTTTAATGCTTTATTGAAAGCATTAGGGCAAAATTTTACCCCGGATGAATTAAATGGCTTACGTCAACTTGTAGAACGAAAACTCAATGAAGGATATCAAGCTTCACCCCACAGTCGTTTAGTGTTTAAATATGAACCTCCTGAACCCACTCACGGGTTAACCAGTGGTTTAAAAATTACCGTAACCACGGAAATTGCTTCTTTAGAAAATAAATATCAACGCTGGTTAACGACCCGTGAAGGGCCGTTGTTTGGGTCACATCCTGATGCTAAATTAATGGCGGTGGTGTCTGATTTGTCGGAACCTTCCCGCAGTCCCATTTTAGATATTGGGGCGGGTGTGGGTCGCAATACCTTACCTTTAGCTCGAAAAGGACATCCCGTAGATGCAGTGGAACTCACCCCAGATTTTGCCCAAATTATTGCGAAAGAAGCCAAAGAAAGCAAGTTACCCATTCGAGTAATTCAAAGTAATATTCTCAATCCCGCTTTAGTGTTACCTGCTAATTATTATCGGTTAGCCTTAATTTCTGAAGTGATTTCCCATTTTCGCAACTTAGAGGATGTTCAAACTCTCTTAACCAAAGTTTGTGATGCTGTTGTTACAGAGGGATTAATTTTATTTAATACGTTTATCACCGATGATAATTTTGAACCCAATAATAAACTCCGAGAAATGGGTCAAATTCAATGGTCATACTTAATCACCCGTCCTGAAATTCATTCAGTTTTAAAAGATTTACCCCTAGAACTGATTTCCGATGAGTCGGTTTATGAATACGAACGCACTCACCTTCCCCCGGAAGCTTGGCCGCCCACAAATTGGTTTGAACATTGGTCACAGGGTCGAGATGTGGTTCCCATCCAAAATCCCCCCATGTCTCTACGTTGGTTATTGTGTCGGGTAAAAAAATAAAACCTCGTTGTCGAGAGGAGGTTATTCAACAGTGTAAGTTTTGTTAACAGACACTAACGTATGCTATAGTTTGAAACATGGCATACATACCACTCAGAAAAGCGGTCGAATTTCTGGGTCTGCA
>NZ_JBJUDF010000030.1:0-15646 GCF_046067725.1 Planktothrix sp. | reverse complement strand
TCCCAAGATTATCGACGTTTACAACAGGAATTAGCCGCCACTCAACAGCAACGTCAAGAACTCGAAGCGGTCTTACAACAAGAAACGGAAATTCAAACTGGATATACCCATTTTCAAACGCTACAAACTACGGAAGAATCTCTATCTAGTCAATTTAAACTTTATCAAGAGTATCAACAGCGTCGTCAACAGTTACAAGAAGAACAACGTCAATATTTGAATGACTTACAACAGCAAATTCAAACCCTACAAGCTCGGTTTGAAGCGTTAACCCAACAGGAACAAGATTATTTACAAATTTTAAGCCAAAAACCTGATATTGAAGTGGGGTTAGAACAGTTACAAACGGCGCGAACCCGTTTAAATCAGTTTGACCAATTGCAATTAGAAGTAACGCCACTTTTACAACATCGTCAACGGGTACAAACCGAGTTAGATCGATCTCAATCTCGTCAACAAGCTCGGTTAGAAGAATTAAAAACCTCGGTGGGAAAACTCCAACGAACCCTGAAACAACATCGCCCCCAATTAGAAGAACAATTACAAATGATTGGGAATCAAATTACGGAACTGGATAAGAAAAAAGTTTATCAATTGCGAGTACGAGAAAAAGGACAAGAACGTCATCAATTTATGGAACGTTTGAATAATACCAAACGGGATTATGAAGAAAAATTAGCCGAATTAGAGCAGAAAATTCAACTGTTATCAAAATCAGAAACTGAAGAAAAAGAAACCGATGATGCACCCTTATTACCATCGCAATTTCCCCCCTGTCCGTTGTGCGATCGCCCCTTAGATGAACATCACTGGAATTTGGTCATTTCTAAACAGCGAAATCAACAACAGGAATTCAGAAATCAAATTTGGATTGTTCATGAACAATTAGTGGTTGCGGATCGAGAAATTAAAATATTACAGGAGGAATATCGACAAATTCAACAGGATTTATTACCCTATGAAGAATTACGAGAACACCGAGGAAAAATTCAAGCTCAGTTAGAAGGTTTGTATCAAGATGAACAGCAATTACAACAACTGATTTTAGAACAACAATCTGTTCAAGAGATGTTAGAAACGGGGAGTTATGCAACGGATTTATATGCAGAATTACAAACGTTAGAGCAAAAATTAAGCCAAATTAATTATAATGAACACAGCCATGCTTTAGCGAGAAATGAAGAAAAACGCTATCGGTGGGCAGAAATTAAAGCGAGTCAAATTCGAGATGCGGAAGAGAAGTTAACGAAAATTCAAACTCAAAAACCAGAATTAGAAACCCAAATTCAAACCTTAACCCAAACGTTAACAGAACAAAAAAATACCTCAGAAATTCAACAAGAAATTCTAGCAATTGAACAAAAAATTACCGAGATGGGGTATAATGTAGAGGAACATAATAAAATTCGAGCCGAGTTACGTCAAGCCCAAGTGTGGTTAACTCGCACCGAACAATTAAACCAAGCCAAACAACAATATCCGATTCTGCAACAACGCATTGAAGAGTTAGAAACCCTCACCCAAGAACGAGTAAAAAATTTAGAAGCGATTCAAGGACAAATTGACTTATTACAACAGCAATTACAAGAAACACCCGACCCCACAGAAGCGTTAAAACAGTTAGATCAACTGATTCAAGAACAACGGCTAAAATTAGATAGTTATTTAGGTCAATTAGGTAGTTTACAACAACAACAAACCCAACTGGAACAACTTAATGCACAACAAACGGAACTCCAAGAACAATTAAATACTGTTCGTCGTCAATATCGAGTTTATCAAGAATTATCCCAGGCGTTTGGAAAAAATGGAATTCAAGCGTTAATGATTGAGAATGTTTTACCGCAATTAGAAGCAGAAACCAATCAAATTTTATCTCGATTATCTGCTAATCAACTTCATATTCAATTTGTTACCCAACGCACCGGACGCAGTAGTCGTTCAGCAAAAACAGCTAAAATGATTGAAACTTTAGAAATTTTAATTGCGGATGCGAGGGGAACTCGTTCTTATGAAACTTATTCGGGGGGAGAAGCATTTAGAATTAATTTTGCCATTCGGTTAGCTTTAGCTAAATTGTTAGCTCAACGAGCGGGAACTTCTCTACAAATGTTAATTATTGATGAAGGTTTTGGAACTCAAGATGCGGAAGGATGCGATCGGTTAATTGCGGCGATTAATGCGATCGCTTCTGATTTTGCTTGTATTCTAACTGTCACCCATATTCCCAGTTTAAAAGAAGCTTTTCAAGCGAGAATTGAAGTCCATAAAACCAGTCAAGGTTCACAAATTTATTTATCAATTTAGATGCTATAATTATTGTGTAATATAGGTTAAAAAATCTGGCAAAAATTGGATCTGGTGATCTATATTCTTAACGGGTTTAGGAATCAAACCCCTACAATATAAAGATGACTCTATTTATTCCTGATAATTAATGATTGATTTCAGCTTTTTGAGGATTCCCCCAAATCACGGTTTCCTGTTTATAAATGACCATTCCAGGTTTAGCACCTTTGGGTTTATAAACGTGCTTAGGTTTTGTATAAATAACCGGAACTTGTTCACTTTGTCTGGCTCGACTATAATAAGCGGTTAAATTAGCCGTAAATTGTAAATCCAAATCATCAGCAACCTGTCCCGCACTTAACCGTAATAAAACATGACTTCCAGGGATTTCTTGAGTGTGAAACCATAAATCATAATCCGTTGCGACTTTAAAGGTTAATTGATCATTTTGACGATTATTTCGACCAATTAAAACTTCAAAACCGTTGGGGGTTTGATAGTGATAAAATTCTATAGATGAGGGAGAATTAGAACTCCGATAATCAGAACTATTCAGATAACTTTGTTGAATTAACTCCTCTCGAATTTCGACTAATGTTTGTAAATCTTCGGGGGTTTGATAGGTTTCAATTTGACTAATGGCTGACTCGACTTGTTCTAAATAATTAATTTCAGTTTTTACTTCATTTAATAAAGGTTCAACGGCTGTTCTCGCTCGTTTTAACTTTTGATGTCGTTTATATAAAATTTGAGCATTCTGGACAGCATTATTCTCTGGATTGAGGGGAATTTTAACCGGGTCTCCGGTCTCAAAATCCGGTAACTCAATCTCTGTCATTCCCGGTTTCCATTCATGGAGAAATGCCATTAATAAATCAGCTTTTGCCCGATAGGAATCGGCTTCATCCGATTGCTCTAACCGTTGAATAAATTGATTCGCTTTAACTTGGAGTTTCGCTAAAACACTATTAATTTTTTGACTAATTTGATGATGAATTTGCTTAAATTCCTGCTGATTTAATTGATTTTTATAATAGTTATTGAGTAAATCTTGAACGGATTTAACGTTAGAAACTGTTTCTGAATTCCAAGGAATAATATCATAACCTTTAGGTGTATAATAAGGAATAAAGTTCTGGGTTTCTAAAGTATTTAGCCAAGTTTGCCAACTTTTAAATAACCGATTCCAGTCTTCTGAGGTTAATGTATTGGTGGGTTGACTGGGTTCTAAATTAGCTGCGTTAATCATGGATAAAACCAACCCCGAACTTAAACCCCGATAGTTTTTTAATAATTGTTGTTTTAACGCACTGGGAATTAAACTAACCCGCTCTTGCCAACGGGATTGGGATTCATTTAAACTGGGAATGGGTTCTGTTAATTTGGGGGGAAGTTCATAAGGTTGACTGGTTAAAATCGGTCGGACACTTGATTGTTGTAAATTCACTTGATGGGCAGCCGTTACAATTAGATTGTCCGATCCGGTTAAAATTACATTACTATATTTTCCCATAATTTCTACATACAAATGCCAGAGAATTTCATCCCCTGGACGTTGGGAAAATTGCAGATCTAAAATTCGCTCCCAAGGGTCAATTTGTTGAATTTCAACTAATGCTAATCCTCCTAATTGATGACGCAATTGATCACTAAAGGTAAAGGTATCAGGAACCCTGGGAGGCGCATCACCGATACAAATTCTAGCCGCTTGAGGATGCCAAGAAATATCTAACCAACCTCGACCTTTGAGAGTGCGTAACCCTAAAGAAATCGTAAAGCGATCGCGTTGATACACCTGTTCTAACCGCGCTGGAAGCCAGTTTTGACGCAGTTCACAACAGCTTGCGATTAATGTGGTTAAATCAACAGATTGCATAAAAGTTGCCTGATCACCTTACCCATTTACTATTGTCTCACCATTTTTTCCCAAAACTCTACTTAATTTTGAGGATGACGTTTTTTTAAATTATACTGGTTTTCAATCTTTCTATTATTTTTCATCAACTTCTAAACAGTTGATATTCACTAACTTGCTTTTGAGTAAATTTCCATGAAAAACTTCCTGACTCGTTTAGATTTGTCTTACCTCTATGTTTTTTTAGGAGAAGCAACTCTAGGTTTAACCTTTATTTTTTATATCCTGTTAGCTCGTGTTTTGGGGCCAGAACAGTATGGAATTTTTACCTCAGCTTCAGCATTAGGGGCAATTTTAGCTTTATTAATTCAGTTTGGATTACCTGTTTTGCTGAACCGAGAAGTGTCAGCTAATCCCGAAGTCGGTTCTAAATTAACCATACAGTTTTTAGTTTTAGAACTGCTAACTTCTATCCCAACTTTTATTCTATTATATCCGATTTCAATCTTGATGGGATATAACAATGAAAACACTTTATTAATCTGTTACATTGTTGTATTTTCAGAAATTTGCCGTGCCATGAAAATGACGTTAAGAGGTACGTTAAAAGGGATGGGATGGTTTAGAACAGAAACGGTGTCTGTTGTCCTAGAACGTGCCGCTACAGTGCTAATTTCCTTGGGGGTATTATATGCAACGAAAAGTTTGATTTTAGTGGTAATTACGATTGTTGTCGTGCGACTTTTAGATATTCTATTTCTGCTTTACTATCTCAGTCGAAAACTTCCGGTTTGGTCGCCCTTTACGATTAGCGATTGTTGGAACTCATTACGGATGGCTTATCCTTTTGCATTATCGGGGGTACTGTGGATTTTATATTATCAAGTAGATTTAGTGATGTTGCAAGCCATTGGCACAACCGTTGAAGCTGGATATTATAGTGCTGCTTACAAAGTGATGGAGATGTTTTTTGCCTTACCTCGTGTTATTTTCCAAGTTGTTTTTACCCGATTTGCTAAATATCATGCGAATGATCCCAGTCGTTTACCTGAACAATTATATAAAGCAACTCGTTTGTTATTAATGGGGGTTTTACCTGCGGTTGTGATTGCTGGATTTTTACAACAAATTTTACTTCCGTTAATTTATGGCCCTGAATTTGCTAAATCGGTTTATTCTTTAGCGGTTTTATTACCGAGTTTAGGCATTAGTATGTTTGGGAATTTATCTCAACGGTTTTTACAAGCAACGGGACAAGAAAAAAGATTACCCAACATTTTATTTTGGACAGCCTTGGGTAATGTCGTGATTAATTGGTTTTTAATTCCCCGTTTTGGTGGGCCAGGTGCTGCGATCGCAACTTTAATCAGTGAAATTAGCTTATGTTTGTTAGGATTACAAATTATGATCAGTGCTGGATATAGTCATATGGCTCAACACATTCGGGTGATCGCTTTATTGAGTTTATTAACTGCCGCTTGTCCTTCTTTTATTATTTATGGTTTACATCCAGGGTTGGGAATTGCATTAATGGTGGGTTCACTGTTAGCTATTCTTTATTTATTTCAACGTTCTCGTTTTCTGGGTTCATCTAATCCTTCCGTCTAAATCTCCCAACAGTCAATAACACATAATATTAATAGCTATCATTCTTTGAGTTAATCCTGAGAAATGATAGCTATTACTGGGGTAAATATTACGGATAATAATGCTGCGGGTTTCCCGATTTTTTCTTAATTTGGAGGAACAATTGGGTCATTATCACCATGTTTATTAGCATAAGACCCAATGATGAAAGGTTGAGCAGTTTTAGAGATTTGAACAATAGAATGAACGCCTATACCTCTGATTTCCAAATGTTCTGGCAACGCAATACTACCGTTAACAACCCAAGATAACAAAAGAATTAACATAAATTCCCAGTCTCCATTGAAGTGAAATATCACGAAAAATGTGCATGAAAAATCGTTCTGTTGCTTTCCTTGGCTTTTGATAGAGCCAGAGCAGCAGAATCTAATAAAAAATCCGGTAAATATCGTGTTATGCCTAAAAATTGTCTGTTGAGAACAGGGGAGACAAGATTAGGGATAGGTAGACTGGAAAGATGAGTGGCTGTTTGGTAGCAGATCAAAAATAGTAGAGGAAACTCATAACATTGAGTTTGACATCTCTATTACCAGTTTATACTGAATTCAATTTTTATACAAATCTTGATGCTCTAGGGCGATTTTCCCAGACATCAACCCAGTTTATCGTTAGTGATTTAGGGCTGAGTCTGCTAGATATGATCACATTCGGTCGAACTTCCGTTCAATTCAAAACCTAAAAAATAGGGGCGAAGTCATCTCGCCCCTAGAGGGGATGACATCGCCACACCCCGACAAATTGAGCTAAAATTACTGATCGTTTAACGCCGCAATTCCGGGTAAAACTTTTCCTTCTAACAGTTCTAAACTCGCGCCGCCTCCGGTGGAAATATGGCTCATTTGTTCGCCTAAATTCAACTGTTCAACAGCCGCAACGGAGTCACCGCCACCGATAATAGTAATTGCGCCTGTTTTGGTTAAATCTGCTAATGTTAAAGCGATCGCTTTAGTTCCGGCTGCAAATTTCTCAAACTCAAAAACCCCCATCGGGCCGTTCCAAATCACGGTTTTGCAGTCGCCTAAAGCATCTTGGAAGACTTTAACAGAATCCGGGCCAATATCTAATCCCATCCAACCATCAGGAATCTCATTAATGCTAACGGTTTTAGCATTAGCATCGGGAGCAAAATTATCAGCAACAATCACATCGGTCGGTAACAACATCGTGACACCTTTTTCTTTAGCTTTCGCTTCTAAAGACCGAGCTAAATCGAGTTTATCTTCTTCCACCAAAGATTTACCGACATTTAAACCGCGAGCTTTATAGAAGGTGAAAATCATCCCACCACCTAACAGCAATTTATCGCATTTATCTAAAAGAGCTTCAATCACACCAATTTTAGAAGACACTTTAGAACCCCCCACAATCGCGGCTAAAGGACGTTGGGGATTTTCAATCGCACCTTGTAAAAACTGGAGTTCTTTTTCAATTAAATAACCCGCCACAGAAGTTTCTAAATAATGGGTAACTCCTTCGGTGGAAGCATGGGCGCGGTGGGCGGTTCCAAAGGCATCATTAACGTATAAATCGGCAACAGAAGCTAATTTTTTAGCAAATTCAGGATCATTCTTTTCTTCTTCGGGATAAAAACGGACATTTTCTAAAACAGTAACATCGCCATTTTGCATTTGAGCAACCGCTTGAGCGACTTCATCCCCAATGCAATCGTCACATTTCTTAACAGGTTTGCCTAACAATTCCGATAACCGGGCTGCCACCGGGGTTAAACGCATGGAGTCGTCTATGCCTTTGGGACGACCAAAGTGGCTGGTTAAAATCACTTTAGCACCTTTGGAAGTTAAATCTTGAATCGTCGGCAGAGCCGCGCGAATCCGTGTATCATCGGTAATCGCACCGTTATCTAAGGGAACATTAAAATCAACCCGCACTAATACCCGTTTTCCAGATAAATCTGATGCTGATAAATCTGCTACAGTTTTTTTTGACACAGGATTATCCTCCTTGGATCTGTTATTGTCTAAATCAGATTAAATTTTAGGTGGCATGGGTCAGGTTTCAGACAGTTTGATGCTGTCTGGCTGACCAATGAGGTCTACCACCCAATCGTTCACAGTAAACATTCTACCGAAGTCCGCGTCTTGGAGATGCGCGATTATGTTTAAAACCGTTTTATTTGCCATTGACCAAAGCCGTGAAGCCCATGAGGCGGCTGTAATTGTGACAAACCTTGTCAAAACTTATGGGTCTAGTCTCTATGTTCTGGCGGTTGTAGAACCGGATGCTGAAGTTGTAGAGGCTCCCCCCCATGCGGAACAGATGACGTCCCCGGAAGCGGTGGCGGACTTACTCGAACAGGCCAAAACCCTGTTTTCTCAGGATGGGATTGAGGTTAAAATGCTAGAACGGCAAGGAAAGCCCGCCTTTACCATTTGTGATGTTGCCGATGAAATCGATGCTAATTTAATCGTCATCGGCAGTCGGGGCACTGGTCTGACTGAAGAAGGTGCCGCCGATAGCGTCACCAACCGCATCATTAACTTGTCTCCCTGTCCCGTTCTCGTTGTTCCCTAACAGAACCCCTACCTCCCCCTACTCCCCCTGCCCCCTCTGCTCCTCTTCTCCCCCTACCCCATAACCCTATGTCTATCCAATGGTATCCCGGTCATATTGCCAAAGCAGAACGCACCCTCACTGAACAACTCAAACGAGTGGATGTGATTTTGGAGGTGCGAGATGCTCGGATACCTCTAGCAACCCATCATCCCCAGGTTCCCCATTGGGTCGGAAGTAAAACAAAGGTGTTGGTGATTAACCGTATGGATATGATTCCTTCTCATATTCAGAAACAGTGGGAGGAGTGGTTTCAGCAAGGGGGGGAAACCGCTTATTTTACTAATGCTCAGTTGGGGAATGGGGTGGAGGCGGTGGCTAAAGCGGCCCAATTAGCGGGGGTACAACTCAATGAAAAACGGGCCTCACGAGGGATGTTACCTCGTCCGGTGCGGGCGGTGGTGATTGGGTTTCCCAATGTGGGAAAATCGGCGTTAATTAATCGCTTATTAAAGCGCCGAGTGGTGGAAAGTGCCCGACGGGCGGGGGTAACTCGTCAGTTAAGATGGGTGAGAATTTCCGAGACTTTGGAATTATTGGATGCGCCAGGGGTGATTCCGACTCAAATCAAAAAACAAGAAGATGCCTTAAAATTAGCGATTTGTGAAGATATTGGGGAAGCGGCTTATGAAAATCAACAAGTTGCAATAGCATTAATCGAGTTCTTACAAGATTTCAATTTACAACATTTATTAGCCGCCCGGTATCAATTAGAGTTTAAGACGTTGAGTGGGGAAGTTTATTTACAGGAATTAGCAGAATACAGACATAAAGGAGATATTGAAAGAACCGCCCGTCAATTATTAAATGATTTTCGCAAGGGATTATTAGGAAATATTGCCTTAGAATTACCGCCTCATTAATGACAGAGATGGTAATTAAACATAGGCATTGATAGAAACTTCTTTGCTGCCTCGGAGTAAATCCATAATGTCACCGACATAGTTTTGAAATTGAAATTGACGTTTGATTTTATAGTTGCGTTCGTCGGGTAAATCAATGACAAATTCCTCTTGAATTTGTCCAGGTCTGGCACTTAATACATAAATTCTCTGGGATAAAAAGACGGCTTCTTCAACGTCATGGGTAATCATTAAAATTGTACATCCTGTTTTTTGCCACAATTGCAGTAGAAATTGCTGCATGGTTTCTTTGGTTTGAATATCTAACGCCCCAAAGGGTTCATCCATTAATAAAATTTTGGGTTGGGTCGCTAAGGCACGGGCAATGGCAACCCGTTGTTTCATGCCGCCGGAAAGTTGTTTAGGATAACATTGGGCAAAAGCAGTTAACCCAACCACATCTAAATAATAGGAAGCTTGTTCTCGGCGTTGTTGATGGGAAACCCCCTGTAATTTTAAGCCAAATTCAACATTTTTTTGTACGGTTAACCAGGGATATAAGGTATAGCGTTGAAACACCATTCCCCGGTCTGCTCCTGGCCCGGTGACTTCCATGCCATCGACTATAATTTTACCAGAAGTGGGATAGTCTAATCCGGCAATCATTCTTAATAAGGTAGATTTTCCTGAACCCGATGCACCAACAGCACAGACGAATTCTCCGGTTTCAACGTGCAGATTAATATTTTGTAAGGCTACTAAAAAACCTTTCTTAGTCGGGAATTGTTTATGGAGATTGTTGATTTCTAAGTGCATTTTTAATTGTTCAAAATTAATAATTTTATCGGAACTATCAAAACCAAGCTTATTGGAATAATTTAAAATCACAATGAGTTCATAAACTGTTAAGTAGAATACAATAATTCCAGAAATTTCTGGAGGACGATAGGTATTAATCAACCGCCCATTTACAGGTCGTTTTCAGCAGCAGTCGGAAGGATAAATCAATCGCAAATCCAATTAAACCCAGAACAATTAAGCAGGCAAATATTTCATCGGTTCTGAGAAATTTTTGAGCGATAACAATCCGTTTTCCCAGTCCGACTTCGGCGGCAATTAATTCGGCAACAACAACTAAATTCCACGCGGCTGCCATATTAATTCTTAAAGCATCAATAATATTGGGAATCACGGCTGGAATAATAACTTGGGTGAAAACTTGTTGACGATTTCCGCCTAAAGTATAGCTAGTTTCAATTAAATCTCTGGGAACGAACTTGACCGCATCCATAATCATCAAGGTATTAAAGAATAATGTCCCAATAAAAATCAACATGATTTTCGGGGCTTCATCAATTCCTAGATATAAGACGAAAAGGGGAATAAATGCTGGGGCAGGCATATAGCGTAAAATCCCTATTAAGGGTTCGGTTAATGCCCGAATACTCGCAAAAGAGCCCATCGAAATTCCTAACGGAATTGCCAATAATGCCCCTAGAAAAAATCCAATTGTTACCCGTGTAATACTGGCGATGGCATCCTCAACTAAATACCCTTTTTCCCAAAGTTTAAAACCCGCTTGTAAAACTTGGGGAGGAGTGGGAAGAAAGCGAGAATTGAGAATTAATGCAAATACCCACCATAAACACAAAGGAATGACAATAGAAAGAACCATTAATACCCAATTTAGGGAAGCCGGAATGTTTTCAGAAATTCGCCAAAAAATAGTGGGTTTTAACGCTTTTACACTGGGGGATTCTATGGGATTAAGATTTTGTGGTTTCTGCATATTTTTTAACGAATTGAGCATCTAAAATCGAATCTAAATTAGGTTTCGTTTTGAGGAACCCCACTTGTAACATAAAGTCACTCATTTTTTGGGCAGCAAAAGGTAAATGTTTCATCGAGTCTCCGGGGGTAAAGGCTTCTAAATTGTCCTGAATGGTAAAAAATTTTGTGCCTTCATTAAACATTTTGAATTCTTCCGCAGAAACCCCCGCCCGTTTTGCCATAATTTCATTGGCTTTTTCTGGATTTTTTGTCATAAACTCTCGAATATCAAACCAAGTTTTAACTAATCCTTGAACCACTTGAGGACGGTCTTGAATTAATTTTTGACTCACGACTAATAAATCGGGAATAGCCCCTGGAAATTCTTTAGAACTAATTAACTCTTTACTTCCTTTTCGTTGGAGTGCCGTTAACCAAAAGGGAGGAAATGCCCCCACTGCGTCTACTTGTCCCGCGACGAAAGCAGCAGCAGCAGCCCCCGTTTCTAAGTTAACAATTTCAACATCTGGACGAGACATCCCCTCTTTTTCTAAGGCTAAGGCGAGTAAGAAATCATTGACTAAGCCTTCTTCTACAGCGACTTTTTTACCTTTTAGATCTTGAATTGTATTAATATTTTCTGCTACAATAATTTTATCATTTCCGGCGGAATTATCATTCACTAAAACCGCTACTTGACCATTTTTAGAATCACCGACAAAAGCAATCGTATCATTTAAGGTTTGGCAGTTTGCATCTAATTGTCCTGCTGCCATGGCTTGTAAGGATTCTAAATAGCCATCAAACCATTTTAATTCAACGTTTAACCCATTAGCTTTAAATAATCCTTCGGATTCTGCGATCGCCCAAGGCCACCATCCCGACCAATTACTATATCCTATAATCAGGGGGGGAGTTTGGGGAGTTGAGGTATTATTGGGTGTTGAATTCGGGGATTGATTACAACTGACAACAAACACTAAACTCGCTAGAAATAGCCCTAATAAAGATAAGATTTTTCGGCGTTTCATTAATTAAACCTCATGCTAAAATTGTTAATTTTTTAGAATTAAATAAACTAACGATTTAAGGCTTCCGGGGTTAAGGTTTGTTTTAACTTTACTTGAATTTTTACCCACTCCAACCAAGTTTCTAACCCTTCTCCGGTTTGAGCAGAAACAGGAATAATTTTAACATTAGAATTCATTTGGCGAACATTAGCTATAATGCGTTCAACATCAATTTTTAAATAGGGAGCCAAGTCCATTTTTGTAATTAATAAACAATCTGCTTCCTGAAACATAATCGGATATTTTAAGGGTTTATCTTCTCCTTCTGTCACACTTAATAGTGCAACTTTAGCGTGTTCTCCCACTTCAAATTCCGCCGGACACACTAAATTTCCTACATTTTCAACAAAGATTAAATCAAAACTTTGGGGATCATAATTTTGTTCTAATTGATGAATTCCCCCCCAGACCATTTTGGCATCTAAATGGCAGGAACGTCCGGTATTAATCGCAATTACAGGAACATGATATTGGCGCAACCGTTCTGCATCTAATTCGGTGGTCATATCTCCTTCTATGACCGCTAATTTTAACTCTTGATTTAAAGCAGCTAGGGTTTTTTCTAATAAAACTGTTTTTCCTGCCCCTGGACTACTCATCATATTAAAACAGGTGATTCCCCATTCATCAAAATGGGATCGGTTATCATCGGCTAAATGTTGATTAGCATGGAGTAAATTAATTCCTAAACTAACATCAAAGGTTTGGTGCATTTTGTTCTCCTGTTATTAATTCAATTCGAGTTTATAGCAGTCGTGCTGGCAGTTAGGATAGAGACTGAAGGCGCAAACCAGACGGTGAACTTTTTTCCTCCCTGTTCGGTGTTATTGAATATTCAATACGATCAATTTTTAATTCCCGACCGGAACGAATATCCTCCATCGGCGACTGACAGGTGGGACAAGCATAATGTAAACCGATTTCTGGAGAATATTCAGTTTGGCAATGATGACAATAGGCAATTAATGGAGTTTCTTGAATTTCCAGAATTACCCCTTCTAAAAAACTATTGCGGGTTTGCACTTCAAACGCAAACTGTAAACTAACAGGTTCTACACAGGTAAATTTGCCCACAATTAAATGAATTTTATCAATTTTAGCAGGTTTTCCCTGTGAATTACACCAGTCTTTTACCGTTAGAATTAATGCCTTAGTCATGTCAGTTTCGTGCATAATTAATAAACAGGAGAGAGTAGACAGCAAAAGATGGGAAAATCATTAGAAACCCGATACCTAATTTATGCCCATTGAACCCGTTCCGGTTGAGCTTCAGGGTGAATATAAGTAGGTTTTTGTTGGCGGGGTAATTGTCCTGAAATAACGAGATGGGCAAGGGTATCGCAAATCACGCGAGTTGCCATTAAAGACGTAATATCGCTGATATCGTAAGGGGGGGAAACTTCAACGACTTCTAACCCACAAACCGGAGCATTCTGCACAATTCTTTTGAGTAAATGTAAAGCTTCACGTGGTAATAAACCCCCAGGTTCCGGCCATCCTGTACCGGGGACAAAACCTGCATCAATACAGTCAATATCGAAACTAATATACACACAATCTGTCCCATCTAATGCTCGTTCTAAAGCAAAGTTTGCCGCCGCATCTAACCCCATTTCTGTAATATCAGTCACCGTGAGAATATTAGTTGCTCGTTCTCGACAAACCTTAACGCCTTCACGGGGAACTTGCCAACCTCCAATTCCTAATTGAACTAAATTTTTAGCCGGAGCATTCTTCATGTTGGTGGCGTGAAACCAGGGGCAAGTGTGCATTCGTTCATCTAAATCTGTTTCCTGAGTATCAACGTGACGGTCAAAGTGAATAATCCCAACTTTTTTATCGCCTAAATGCCGACAAACACCGCGAACAGTCGGAAAACCAATCGAATGATCTCCTCCTAAAATAATCGGAAATGCACCGGAACTAAAAACATGAGCAACACCTTTAGAAATTTGATCAAAAGATTTTTCATTATTAGCAGGAATGGTGAAAATATCCCCCACATCACAAAGGGTAATTTGCTCGCGTAAATCAACTCCTAATTCAAAATTGTAGGGGGTATAAAGAGCAGAAATCCGCCGAATTCCTTGGGGGCCAAATCGGGTTCCAGGGCGATAGGTTGTACCCGAATCATGGGGAACTCCTATCACCGCAACGTCATAATTGCCGACTAAACGAACATCTTCTAAATAAGGAGCTTTCAGAAACGTATTAATGCCCGCATAATGGGGTAATTCTCCTCTGGAAAAGGTCGGAATTCTTCGATCTTGAATACTTTCTGCGGCTTCTAAACCGTATTCTAAACCGCGATCCACTTCTTGTTGCCAACCCGTTAAGGGAAGGCGATTTTCTCGTTCTAATGCCCGTTGAGCTTCGCTTGAAAATCCATTAACATTTTCATCGGGAGGTTGAAAAAAAGATAGCTCACTCATGAAATTACTCCTGGGGGATACAGATCAATTCCGTACCCTGCAAAAAGCCGAGAGCCGTTGCGAGGTACGTCCACTCACAAACAATTCTCCCGGGCTTTTTTCCCGCCGTGTAGCTACCCATGATCAACGGTCTGGAATCAAAAACGGTATTGAGGGTAGCTTGCTTCTCTCGGACCTGTCGTTTTCAGCAATTTGCCATCAACCGGAACCCTAGAAGCGATTAATTGTCGGTTAAACTTATGCTGAACTTAACAAGTTCGGCTTCTAAAGACAGTATCTAAAGTTACAAAAATTAAAAACCCGGTTTCTGAGGAAGTCCTGCTAAAACTTCTGTTTTATTGTTAATCGTTGGGCAGGTTCACTTAGAAGTTGAGTATAAAGCTCGCTTAATTTTAAGGCGACTCCTGACCAACTAAATTGGGCTTCTACTTGTTTCCTTCCCGCTTCTCCCAGTTTTTTTGCCCACTCAGGATGAGATAAAATGCGATCAATCGCTTCAGTAAAGGCTAGATGATTTTTAGGCGGACATAATAACCCCGTAACTTCAGGAATAACAGTAAATTTTAATCCGCCCACATCAGAAGCGACGACAGGAGTATAACTTGCCATAGATTCAATGGCGACTAAACCGAAGGGTTCATAATGGCTCGGAACCACACAAACATCCGCCGCCCGATAATATAATGGCAGGTCTTCATCTAATATTCTACCTGTAAATAAGGTCATATCATTTAACCCTAATTCATGAACAATTTTTCTAATACGATCGCATTCTAAGCCATCACTACACCCTGAACGAGAACCGCCCCCAATGATTAATTTTAAGTTAGGAGAATGGCGAAATTTAGACTCTGCCATAGCTCTAACCAAGGTTTCAATGCCTTTGCGGGAATCAAAACGACCAATATAAAATACGATTTTATCTTCAGAATTAAACCCTAACTTTTCTCTTGCATCCGTCTTTGAAATTTTACCCAATTTTTCAATATTAGTTCCACAGGGAATAATATCTATTTTGCCCAATGGAGACACTAATTCCCGTAAAAACTGTTGTTCTTGGGGGCTAGTAGCCACAATTCGTTCTGCGGTTTCTAAACAAAGTTGATCAATATTTAATCGAGTTTGAGCAATCTGAGGAATATCAGGAACCGATTGATATTTAACAATTCC
>NZ_JBJUDF010000029.1:0-16796 GCF_046067725.1 Planktothrix sp. | reverse complement strand
AGCCCTTGATACTTGGCTAGTTTTTAATTAAATCACAGCAACATTTTTCGTCGTCCATATCGTCAACATCTCCTCTGAATGGGGGTGAATTTTTAGCTGGATTAGATGGGGCAACATCATATAGATTAATAATATCAATAAGAGTGTATGCAGTTGTTGCACTCCCCGTGCTAATACTGTTCATTGCTGGATCTGATCTTGACGCAGTTCTCGATCCATAAATATAATCGCCACTATCAGTATAATAGTATTCTTTAAGTGTTTCTGTTTGGAATCCTGGGCTTTGACTAAAAACCTTCCATAGTCTTGTTTCCCCGTACCAATAGGCTATTTGTTCATCTCCCACTAAAAATACTGCGTGTAAATATGTACCCCCAATACTTGCGCTTCCTACAGGGGGCAAGTTGACAAAAGAAACTGGCATTCCTTCATTCCAAGTCCCAAAATATTTAGCATAAGGCTTGATTGATTTTCCATTTATAAAATGCCCACCTGCCCAATAAGAGTAAGAGGGATGATCTCTTAAGCCATCGATTTTATAGCAAAATAATTCTTTTACGATTTTGTTACCAGGGGCGATATAAATATTCCAATTATCAATTGTTTCCGTAATCTCCCAAGCGTCAAAGAGCGGATCATTATGAAGGTTTAATCTTTTAATTTTTGTTCTATGAATTACCCATCCGCTGCTTTTATTATTAGAATAAAAATATTGATAATCAAATAGTAAAAATCCACAAAAAGGTTTGTTTTTACTTCCATTTGGGGATGGGTTAGGTTCTGGGGAGGGTTCAGGAGTAGGGGGGGGTTCCGGTTCTGGTTCTGGTTCCGGTTCTGGTTCCGGTTCTGGCTCTTCACATTCTGGTACAGTTCGGGTTTCTGTTTGGGTTAATTGATCTGCAATATAATATCGCAGAATCACCGTACATCCTTGTTGTTCGCCTTCAATTCGGTATAATCCAAATGCGTAACTAAGCGTGCTTTCATTGGGATTTTTTATATTAAATTCAACCTCTGCAATTCCTATTCCTAAAGTTAAAATTCCACTAGAAGAAATTGATGCACTAAAAGACCCTGCGTCAACTCCTAGAGTTAAACCTTCCGTGCCTCCTTCTACTCTTGTTTCTGTTCTATTTGGCATTTTATTGAAAAACTAATTCTTGATAGACTAATTTAGAATTTCCATTACAGACCGCATATAACGGTAATTTGCAAAAAGTATTTGCATATTTTTGTAGTAAATTATCTTTATTATTTCCTCCATTAAAAAAAAGCTTTCCGTGTTCATAAGTCAGATTTTGCCCTGGTTCTAAAAACGGAGCCGATTCAGCTAATAAGGGAAAATATGGTTGATACCATTCATCAACAGAAGAAAACTTAAAATAAACTCTGACGTTTCCTGCATTTTGAACGTAAAGCACCGCTCTTTTGTGGTTTGAATTCAAAACTTTAACTGAAGTATTTGTAATGTCTTGTGACCCAGTTGCGCCTTCAATTAATTCAATCTGTGGTGGCTCCCACAAATATGATACTGATCCCGAATACCCGCCGCTAATTTCTAAATAATCCCCTTCTTTTAAGTATCGTGGAGCAATTGAAATTCCTAATTTGTGTTGTATATCGCCAAAAATCGTGTCTCCTACCGCTACAAGATAAGGTTTGATTAAATTTATTCTATTTTCCATCCCCGCATTAAAAAAGTAATCTCGATCAAAATGTTGCCCTCTCCAAGAGTTGTTATACCAATTCCAAAGTAAAAACTGAACAGAATAATTTTTGTCTGGGGGAAAATTTCTTTTAAATTCTACTGTTTTTGCTGCTTTTTGTAATTCTCTTTCCCCTACTGAAAATTGAGGATAGGAAGTCGCAGGAATTTTAAGCAACGTTGGGAAAAAACAGCTAACTGTTAAATATTCTAGTACGAATTCAAATTGAACATTTTCTCCTGAAGATGGTCTGTGCTTATCAGCAATGTCGGCCCAATCAACGATAGAAACAATTCGTCCATCGCCGTTGTTATGGTCGATTCGCGTTGGAGGAATTACCCCTTTAAATGTTTGGCTTATAATCTCCATTTAAGCAGTGATTCCTAAATAGGGTTTCGCTTTTTTATTCTGACTTCCATTTGAATAGGCATAAATCAAAGGGTAATTATCCATTGATGCGCTAACAACAATTGGATTAATGCTTCCTTGTGTTGAAGTGTGGGTCAAACTATATTTGCAATATAAAGCAGCTTCATTATCGTTAAGGGTTCCGTCAAGCTCTTTGGATTGTTGATAAATCAATAAATGAATAAAAGCATTAACGATTCCTTGAGTTCCGAGTCTGTTAAATGGGTAACTTCCCGTGCCAGACTGAAAAGTGAAGCTAGGAAAGTAATTTTTGCAAACTAAAACCCCATCTTGAATTGAACCTTCAATATTGTTAAACGTAATATTAGTTCTGCGGGTTTCATCGTCGGAGGTTGCGTTGATAATATCAACCCCCTCGGTGTTAGATGCAGATAATTGTAAATCTAAAATCTTCCAAGCCATTGATAACAATAGCTCTTCCAAATGTTCCTCTGTTGTAAAATCCGGGTAAACTCCGGGTGCTGAAAGAAGCATATAATTGACCTAAAACTATATTAATTATAATGCCTATATCAAATTCACCATCAACTAATAACTCAGACTTAACAGCCTTAATTGAAGCGTTATCCAGTATTAAGTTTTCAGGTGGCGGTTTCCCACAATTTCGCTATTGTCAAGGAGCATCGGTAGCGATTGAACCAGAAAAGGAACGATTGGTTGTAGACAGGACTGTTGACCCCCAATTACGAGAAATAATCGTAAAAAACGTGACCCCAGAGAGCACGATTCAACTCTTTTGGGATGGGCAAACCGCCCCGATTTTTGAATTGAACTATAACGATATTTGGTCTGACAACAATGATGGAGGAATTAAATTAACCGCCCTAAGTTCAAGTGCGGCAACGATCAATGTAACAGTTCGGTCTGAATCCAGAATCAATTATCAAATAGGAGTACCAACAATGCCTTATTTTCCAATTCAAGTATCTTTGCATTTTCCAACCGGAGGAAATTTTTTACCTGTTGACGACAATGATTTAACTGAGTTTAGTACAACAACTTATCAGGACAATATCAGCAGACTTTTTAATAGTGATCAAGGAGTAACAGGATTTAAAGCCGTCAGCTTCGACTGTTTCACGCCTGGTGAAGAATTAAAAATCATGGTTAATGCACCTACTGGACTATACGGCTCAATGATCGTTCTGCAATTGATTCACCCGCTAAAACTTGTGCGGGTACTTACGGACATTGCTAGTGACTTAATCAATCCTGAATCAGCTTCACTGCCGAACAACTTAATGGGCAGACTAACCCAAGATAGTTGGATGGCTGAAATCAATAGCGCGACTGGGGGGGAATTAACTTTTAAACCTAATTTTAATCAATGTATGGGGCGGTTCGTAGCCTTAAACCCCAATACAAACGCCTTTGATACCGCAATTATTACGGGCTATACCCCCAACGCTGACCCGTTAGTTGGGGGAACCTTCACCCTTGGTGGGTTTTAAATTCCGAAAATTTTCGGAATTTGAAAAAGGTAGGCGTTTTGCCTACCCTTTGATTTTGTACAAATTCACTGACCGCCGTTAATCGAATTCAGCCAACCGCGCTTGAGTATCTAGCCGTATTTCCTCAAGTTTAGCAAGTTTTGCTGTTAACTCAATTTCCTGCGATTTCTGACTAATAATTTCTTCTGTTGTCAGTGAATCTGCAAATTTATTATCTTGCAATTCTTGGGCAAATTTCAGATAAAGTTCAACATTTTTGTTGGGCTGATTTCTTCGGTATGCCCAAATTGCAAAAGTTGACGCCACCGTTGCAGAAACCGGAATTGACACGGATTTAACAGGTGATTTGGGAGCGATCGCAATTCCGGTAATCGTAAACACAGCACTACATAAAATCCCCCAAGAAATCAAACGATCTGGCTTCAAATCATCCATGTCATTAAGGCTCCCAAAACCGAACAAATCAGACAATTTAAAATAACCAGTTGGTTAAAGCTTGAATTTTTTCCCTCTTCATTGGCAACCAAAAATATTAAAGCTACCGGGAAGGAACCCGACACCAATATTAAGGTAACTCTCCAATCTGCCACTAGGTTATGAACCAATAGACTGATGTTAAAAGATGCCAATCCTAGCGTTGCCATGTCTGTTGTTTTAGCTTTGGTCAGCATATTTACCCCCAGTTGCTCCGCAGTTTTTCAAGGTCAGAACGGCGCCGCTCATAGTGTTCACTAATCATGGCGATTTTTCGTTGTCCTTTTTCTTGAGCAAGTCCCAAACGCTCGTTTTGTTCATGCAATGTTGGCTGAACAGATTGAGCTAAATGCTCCTGAGTTTTAACTGCTTGTCCGCGTGCTTGTACGACTTCATCTAATCTTTTGCGGGTGTGAACTTGTTCTGTATTGTGAATCCGTCGAACCGATTCTAAAGATTGAGTTTCGGCTGAATTTTTCCGGCTGTACAATCCGACCTGTTGGGTCATTTCCTTAGCTGTTATTTCCGCCGCTTCTACTTCTTCAGGGGTAATCTTTTTAAAGCTACTGAAATCCCCTTTCATATAGCTTCCCCAGTTGTATTGCTGTCCATTAATAGATGTATTTCCTACATCAAAATTGGTGTCAAAGCCAGGCGCAGAACTGGATGATTTTTGATCTTTATTAAACAGACCTAGTAACCCCATTGGTTTAAACTCCTAAATTTTTCAAAACTTCTTTAAGCTCGTTTCTGCCATCATTGATAGCTTTAACCGTAGGAATCGTGATTGCTTGTCTAAACAAATCCAACGTTTTTTGATAGCTAACGTTTGATTGTTGACTTGCCCAGCTTTGTAATTCCTGACTCAAACTAAACGGTGCTAAATATTGCTCCCATTTTTCATCGTTTGGGGTGTAAGTTTCTACAGGAATTAAAGGTTGCTCAATATTTACAATGGCTGAGGGTTGATGTTTCTCCCGTTGTATTTTTTGCCATTGTTCATAAGTCAAACCGTTTCCTTTTTTTCCAACTTCTCGTAAATAGTTTTCTAGGATGTCAATACCATATTCAGTTAAAGATTTTCCGTCAGGGGAAAGTCTTTCTTGCTCCCAATGATAGGTTTCTAAAATTCTTGCTATCGGCCCATCTTTGGCACGGGTTAAATGGGCAACACTTACCCCGGTAATATCTGCGATTTCTTGAGGTGCGTAAACCGTATCATCCATTTCGTAAGGCTCCGTAAAGGGTCAGTACGCGAATTTTGTTTTCCGTACTGAATATAAAACCCTCCGTACTGGAGGGTCTATAATGTTTACGCAATTGAGTAAAAAAATTAATTATTAAGTCTTTGATTTAATGCTGCTATTACCCAGTCGGGGCAATGTCTTCTTACCCATGTTTGGGCTGATAATTTTGGAATTTTTTTAATAACACCGTTTGCCTCAAACCAATTACTAATTTCTTCTGAAATTAACCGAGATGCTAAACTGACATATCCAAATTCACCAGGGTATAAAATTCCGGTTTTATGACGTTCCATTAATTTTTCTATTAAAGGTTCCAGTTGTTGTGTCAACATAGAAATACCTCATGACAGTGGGGTAAGAAATAAGCGGCTAGTTCATAAAGAGTGGTACTAGCCGCTTTTCAGTTTAAGAAAATAACTTTAGTTGCCCGACAGTTTCCCTCCGCCGCAATTGATTGCCAGAACGAGAATGGGCATGATGACGGGCATCATATCTAAGGTGGCAAACGCTGCATAACGCCTTTAAATTTTCCCGTCGGCAATCCATCGGATTGTGATTAAGATGGGCGACGGTGAGGGTAAATCGATTAAATTTCGGAACCTCCACAACTCCGAATTCCTCTGTATCAATTTCCTCGTAAACTTTCCAGTTGTTCTCAACCCGTTTTTCCAACTCATCCCAAGATTCACCGGGGCGACGGCAGGGGCGCTGACAATTTTCGCAATGCCAATCGGCGGCTTCTTTAATCTGGAGTGCGATCGCTTTCCAATTTTTAGGGTATCGACTTAAATCCATTGGCATGATTCACATCCTCTAAATTTTTGATCCAGTGATCCAGTGATCCAGCCTTTTCTCAAAAATTTTCAAAATTGCATCATCACTGTATTTTGCTGAGAAATGCTGAAACTTATGATTTGCAAGAGTTACAGCTTTTTATGGAAGGTAAACCTTAGTGAGTAGAATTATGAAATGTGCAATTTTCATTTTTTTTGTGTTTTTAGTGGATCGCTGGATCGTGGGGGTTGAAAGTCCGACTGTGTAAGAGAAAGAACGCGATCCGGCCCCCCTGAGACTATAAAGGGGGCCGGATCGTTTCCTCAAAACTGGTCGTAAAAGTTAAAAGGGATGGGGTCAGCCGCCCCCTCCTCTTTGGTGACTTCAGACAAGATGCTTTGTTGAACCCAAGCCAACGCTTTTCGCTGGGCATGAGTTAACTGAGTCTCTCCTGTAACTTTGCAAATTGAATTAATGGCTCTGAATTTAATTTCCAACTCAAGCAAGGCTGAGTTACAACCCGATAACTTTTTTTCAAGTTTCTTGACTTGATTTGACAATTCAACATTTAAGCTGCTTTGTTCATCAAGAACCGTTTGGATGTAATCAAAGTCTTTTTTCAGCGCGTTATACTTAACTTCCCAGTTTTCACCTTTTGGCTGATGCTGTTGTTCTAATGTCATTTGTTCAACGTCCATGATTACTGGCTCTCCATTCGTATTTCCGTTTTTGTGTCCAATTAACAGATTCATTGATTGACGATTTAACCTGCTCCAAAAACCATTGTTTTGTGCCTTTACTGTTTTCTCTTGACCAATCGCTGGTAGCCTTGGTGATGTAAGAAGATAGAACAGGTTTAACGTCTTCAGGAACACGGCTTTTAACGAAATCTTCAGCTAAACGGGATAGAGCTAAAGCGGTAATTCCTAGATAATCTTCGTTGTCAATCACTGGGTTAATCTCCTGATGTTGACTCTAGGAATTGGGCATCCAACACATCGTTAATCTGTTGCAATTTTTGATTATTCAGTTGAAGTTGGCTAACAAGTTCCGGGGTTGATGTTTCGGATTCAGACGAACATCTTAAGAACTTATCAGCACACATCAAGGCATAGTTAATTATTTTTTCTGTGCCTCTATCGCTCCGCGCCATGAATACTAAATCAGCTTCATTGCTAATTGTGTTTGCTAGTAGGTGCATTGCAACAATTTGTCTGTCTGTTAACATGGTTAATCCCTCACAAATAATCAACGACTTCGGTTAACAATTCCATAACCTCTTCCAATTTCTGCTCATTCGGAATATCTAACTGTTCCTCTTCTAAGAATTGGTTTAGAGCGTCAATATAATCGCTGGTTTGCTCTTTAAATTTTTTAGGGTTAACTCCCTCTGAATCAGTGTTACAGTCAAACATTTCTGTTTTGCTCCTCCTCAATAATTTGAACTATCGCAACATCCCTTTGTCTACTTAAATATTTTCTTCGTTAGGGCAGAACCCATATAGTATGTACTACAGAAAGAAGTTCCAGGGATTTTTTTACCCTTTTTCTTTTTTCGGTTAATTCTTTGAGCCATAGTCATTCGCTTAGACATGAATTCCTCCTCAATAATTTGAACTATCACAACACCCTAATAGGCTGAAAATAAAAAGGGAGAAAATTAACTCTTGTCCTCCCTTAATGCTCTTACTTTCAAAACACTTTTATTTGTGATGAACCTCAATACCTTCAGGGAGTTGGTAATCAATTTTTAATTCATTGCCAGTACACTCAACTAATAAGGTTTCTCCACCGTTATAAGGATGAATGTAAAAAGTAAGCTTCCCATTTTTAGCGGTAAAACATCCCATGTAAAAGTTTGGTTTACCATCGTGGCTACTAGCTTTACCTCCTTAATTAAATTAAGTAATCTTCAAGGTTTTTTCCTATTTTTTTTAGGTTGTCACGGAGAGCAGAGAGCTTTTTGAAAAAATCAGGAGCTTCACCGTTTTCCCATCGTGAAACTGTTCGACCTTTAACGTCAAAAATTTCCCCGAATTCATCTTGGGTTAGCCCTAAATCTGCTCTCATTTGCTTTACAGCCTGAGACAATTTAGCGCCCTCCTCTGAATTGTTATTGTCTTGACTTTTTGAAGTCTTGTGTTTTATCATAGCTGCATTAGACAAAAATGTCTAGTCATTAAGCACTAGAAAATTTTGTCTACCTCGGTAAACAACAACATAGCTCCCCCAAGGTGACTAAGCGTGGGGGTTTCCTGAGCGGATTTAGCTTATGAGTTGATTTTACGGCTAACGTCAATACCGCCCAAACCCTGTGTTTTAGGCAGTTTTGCGGATAAACCGACCGTTACCACATCCATGCTGTATCGAGTGCGAGGACGTGCCTATGTAAAAAGAAAATCGATCTCTTCTTCCACTACTGAACAAACACAATAAGTCATAGCAAAACCTGGGGTGAAACTCCCCAGGGTTCTTTCAAAAACTTTCGCTCAATCTATCAATTCAGGAGTGCCTACACCAGAAGGTCTTTACCCAGCAGGGGGTTAACCCCTCGTTTTGTGCATGAACAATTATCAATGTTTTATTCCCGTTGTAATCGGAACCTGTGGATTGGTTTTGTGCCTATCCCTAAGCCTTTTCGCCTTTTTTTCAATGTTTAACCGAGGTTCTGGCCGTGCCGTTGCCACACCTCCACCAGCAGAAGAAACAGTCAAACCAGGAGACGGAAGACGATGACCTCATCATTAGATTTAAGAGCCAAATCTTTAGCCGAACTACAACGAATTGCCAAACGTGAACTCAATCTGACCCCGGAAGATATAGACGCATCAGGTCAGAGCCCGCATAAGAAGAAGTCATGGATTGAAGCAATTATCCGAGGGCGTACTGCTAAACGTTTTGTAGAGCGTCCGAAACCAACCGTTAAACCGCTGCCCCAAATCAAACTGATTCAGATTTACCCCCGCCCTCAGAATCAAACGATCCAACCCCCATCCTAGTCCCCAGGGGGCCGGATCGCGTTCCTTCTCCCTCACAGTCGGACTTTTAACCCCCACGATCCAGCGATCCACTAAAAACACGAAAAAAATGAAAATTGCACATTTTTGATTTTTTTCAACCCGGAGTCGCACCCTCAGAAAACCCCACAATCCTTATACAACAACCGATATGGCGTTTTCTCCTCGGTGCTTCTCCTCAAGCGATCGCCCAACTACTGGATCGTTTTTCAAGGGGGCCGGATCGTTACCCAGTTACTCAAGGATTTCAATGTTGACTTTAACCCTATGGCAACCCTACGCCACCTTTATCGCACTCGGCATCAAGGAATTTGAAACCCGTTCTTGGTCAACCAACCGTCGGGAGCCGCTCTTAATCCATGCCGCAAAACGTCCCCTTGGGGATGATGAAAAATATCTGATTGAACATCTTTCCCGTAAATTTCCAGTGATTGGCAACCTGCTTTTACCCATCACGGATTACCCGTTAGGCGCAATCATTTGTCAGGTCAATATTGTTGATTGTGTTCCGACAAATTCCTTCACCCCGAACAACTTAGAACGAATGGTTGGGGGATGGGGGGAAGGTCGTTATGCCTGGAAATTTGAAGACGTTCAAACAATGTATATTCCCGACGTTTCAGGAAAGCAGGGATTGTGGAATTTTCCCGATAATCAAATTCCGAAAATTTTCGGAATTTCAACTTTAGTTTAAACAGGAGAAATTATGACCGCAGCAATCGTTACAGAGCCAACCAATAAACGTGAATATTACAGCTTGCTCACCGAGAAAGAAGCAACAATTAGTAAAGATTGTGCAGAAAGATTTCTTACTGGCTCCCGTAAAGCTTCAGAAGGAATCTTAGAAGCTGGTGAAGCCTTAATAAAGGCAAAAAAAGAATTAGGTCATGGTAAATTTCTATGGTTTTGCCAGTATGAATTACCCGTTAAATGCTCTCAGGACACAATCCATAATTTCATCAACACCGCTAAACTAATCAAGCAGAATCCCGCCCTGGCTAAATTCAACCCTAGTATTATCTTTCAGCTTGCAAAGCCCTCAACCCCCACTGAAGTTGTAGAGGAAATGAAAACTTTAGCTGAAACCGATCAACATCAAAATGTCCGATTCAAGGATGTTCAACAGAAGGTTAAAGAAACCAAGGCAAATACAATTAAGAAGGGCGATATTGTTGAATGGTCTGATGTAGAACTCAAGGGTTATAAATACGGACGGGTTGTCAAAATAGCAGACGGTATCGTTAAACTACAAACATTTTCGGGAATGTCCATAGGTGAACGTCCCGTAAAATTTGTTTCAAAATGTCCGATTCAAAAACAGAACAGCAATCCCTCAGATAATTTAGAAGAAGGGGATTTAGTTACCATAAAGCCTTACTGTAGTTGGCTTCAGGAATATCAAGATCAAAAAGCAAAAGTAATCAATGTTCAACCTAAAAAACTTTTAGCAACGGTTCTATTAGAAGACGTTGAACTTAAAACGGTTTTAGAATTTCATTGGGAAGAAATCGAAAAAATTATTGAGGAGCAACAGCTAGTTGATGTTATTGATGTTGAAGCAACCGAGATTACACCAGAAAATGTTGTTAGCAATGATGCCGTAACTGAAGCTCCACTAGATATTGATTTAAAGAAATTGGATTGGGGGCAGAAAAGACAACTGTTAAAAGAATTGTTGAAAGAGATGGAATTAGTAACGTATATCCCTAAAGCCATAAACAACGAACTAGACAAACTTGTTGAGAAAACCTTGAGTGAAATGGATGACTTAGATTTATCTCAACAAATGCGTGAAAAATTCATCATCGCTTTTCTTGATAAGTGCCTGTAAAAAGAATATCCCCCTCTTTTGAGGGGGAGGAAGCTACAAACCAGAGTAGGAAAAATGTAATTACTATTAGGATTATAACATTATGACTACAAAGACTTCAACCCTCAAAGAAACACTACTCAATGGATTAAAAGAACTTCCCCAACACTTTCTTTTAACCCCAGTAAACGGCTTCAAAGCCCCCTATTTAACCGGATGGCAACACACAGGATATAGCCCTGACAGTCCAGAATTAATTAAAGAAATTAAATCTGGAAAAGCTAAAGGTTATGGACTCCTAACAGGCTCTCCCAGTGGTGGAATTGTTGCCGTTGATTGTGATGGAGATGCTGCCCACAAATTGGCCATAGATTTAGGAGGATTACCCCCTACCGTCAGTTTTTCTAGTGGAAAGGAAGGTAGAGCACAATACCTCTATCAAGTCCCCCAAGAATATTGGGGAGATGTTACCACCAAAAAACTGAAAACCGGAGTTGTAACCGACGACAAAGAAGTATTACTTGAATTACGCTGGAACGGTTGCCAATCTGTTTTACCTCCCAGTGTTCACCCCGAAACGGGTAGTTATAAATGGTTAAATTCCATTCAAAACACCCCCATTGCTCAAGCCCCAGTATGGGTTATTGAGCAAATGCTTGTCATTGAGTCACAATCCGAACCCACACCAATTGAACAGGCTTTACAAGAGCCAAATTCTTTTAGCTTTGTGGCTGATTTTTATGATGAAATCCCCCTTTATCATTGCCTCAGCCTTACAGAAAGAGGATTAATAGATTCAGGAGCAACCCAAGGTAATCGCAACGATTCAGGAGCCAAATTAGCCAGAGGGTTAATTGGAGTTGAAAGTTATCTTGGGAATTCAGGGATTAGATTCAGTGGTACTGCCCGACAACTCTATGATCAATTTTGCGATCGCTGCTCACCACCAATTAACGGTAAGGAACGGGAAACAATCTGGAAAAGTGCCGAAAAGGTCAACCCCACAGCAACATTGACCGAAGATGCCATTGAAAACTGCATCAAATCTTGGAAAAAACGGAACAGTAACGGCAGTGAAAACGGCAACGGTAGAAAGTCCAATAGTGAAGGGCAGGACACTACAGAAGCTTCTCAAGAATCAGAATCAGACTTCAAGAAAACCCCCGGATTAGTTAAAGCTTTTGAGAAAGCTAAACGGATTATCGGCAATAGAATTAGGCTTAATTTGATGAACCATGATATTGAGCTTGACGGGAAAACCCTAGACCTTGAATGCTTGGAATTAGACCTAGCCCTGGAATTAGGATTGGAATTGAAAGTAGGTAGTAGGAGATTAGGAAGTAGCCAACTTGAAGGGGTCATCTTTAAAATTGCCAAAAACAACGCTTACAACCCCATCAAAGACTACCTTGAGGCGTGCAACAAGAAGCATAAAGACACCCGTATTTTAGACAACATAGCCGAGAGATACTTTGGGAATAATGAACCCATTTATCAAACCTATGTCCGCAAAATGTTAATCGCTGCGGTAGCCCGAATTTACGAACCAGGATGTCAACAGGACAATACTTTGATCCTTCAATCCAAAGGTCAAGGGATAGGGAAAAGTAGCTTTTTTAAAGTTCTGTCGGGTGAAACTTATTTTTGCGACGACATGGGGGATTTTAAGGAAAAAGACGAGCGCCTCAAACTCCATCAAAACTGGTTCCTTGAATGGGCAGAATTAGAAAAAATCACCAGTAAGAAAGCGGCGGGAGCTATCAAATCTTTCCTCTCAACTCGTGAGGATCAAATTCGTCCCCCCTATGCAAGAAAAGCCGTCAAGATGCAACGGCAATCCATCATTGTTGGGACGGCAAACCCGCAAGAAATCTTGTTTGACCCTACAGGAAGCCGACGGTACTGGGTGATTCCCGTGAGTAAACGAATCCCCCTGGAGTTACTGCAAGCTGAACGAGATCAGATTTGGGGTGCCGCCGTCGAATTGTACAAATCCGGTGAAACCTGGTGGCTAGATTCTGACCAACAACAGCAATCCGAGTCGGCAAACGAAAACTTCCAGGTTCATTCATTTATTCAAAACGAGATTGAAGACTATCTTTTAGACAAAACCCAGGTCACAACACGGGAACTCTTAGACTTCGTTGTCTCCCTTGGTTTTGAAGTATCCAACCCGCAAATCTTAAAAACCGTAGAACAACAAATCAAGGCGGCTGTTCTACGCCTTAAATGGGAACCCTGCCGATTAAGTATTGATGGAAAGCGCCCACGGGGTTATCGTTGTCCAGAAATTTCTTCTCAAGCGACTCAACCCCAAAAGGATCCGGTAGTGGATCAGGGGGGTGGATCATCTCAGGATGGGATGGATCGCCCTCCTTCCCCATCACAGTCGGACTTTCAACCCACACGATCCAGCGATCCACCTAAAAACGAAAAAAATATTACTTCGCAATCAGAACAGATTGACTTTGACAAACTCAAAGCAGGAGAAATTCTGTTTGATGCCAACGGGACACCATATCAATTAACAGAAGCAAGATTGGGTATGTGGGAAACGCACAGGAATATTTACATCTCCCGCAACGACATCCGTGAGGGTAAGTATCACTTCACCACCATTGAAGACGTTACACGGTTAATCAAAGAAGCGATAGCGAAAAGAGACAAGAACAAAGCCCAATGGCTTCTGGAATCCGAGAGTTTTTTTGGTAAAAATATGGATCTCATCGTTGCTGCACTTGAGCGAAATCCAACCCTTGACGAAATCTGTAAATATGATTCTTGGGTGGGATAGTTATGAGCCTGGATGCAAATCATAGGTTTCGGCATCCCCCAAATATCGACGCCGAATTTCACTGGGGGATGTATCGCACCACTTAGCCACCAAACTTTCGGAACGCCCGTGTAGAAAAATCTGTTCTGTAATGAAAGTGTCACGGGCGCATCGTGGGGTAAAGTTCCGGCCTGGAAATAATGGGTCAACAACTTTATCCCAAACGTCCTGAGAAAACCGTCCATAGTGTAGGGGCTTGCCCTTAACAGACTTAAAAATCAAATCATCACCATCCCTCTGTATCCCCTCAAAAACCTCTAACAGTTCTGGGTATACAGGAAATTTGCCATCTCTCCCAGTTTTTGTAATAGCTCCAGGGATGGCAATATAAGTTTTCTTAATCATCTGCCATTCCCACTGCACAACCTCTTCCGGTCGTCTACCCGTTAAAAACAGGGTAGCTACATAGGGGTAATAAAAGCTGTATTTGTATCCGGTGTAACCCCTCCCATTCCAGTTCCCTTGATGATTTTTGAAGGCTTCTAAAACCTGTGTTTTTTCCTCAACTGATAAAACCATCGGGATTGATTCAATTTCATATTTGTGCTTCAAATCTGATGCCAATCCATCAAAAGGAGAGGCAGCTAACTGAATCAACCCATGTTTTATTCCAAACTTAATGGCTGCATTCAAATGGGTTAATGTTCGTTTAGCCATGCTTTCTGTCGTTCCCGATTGATTGAGAAGCCACTCACGAACCTTTAAAGCATCTAAATCTTGATGAGGGCATTTATAAATAAATTTCCCCAAGCCCTTCATGTATTCTCTTGTTCCAGGTCTCCAAGCCTTCTGTTTATAAGTTACATAAGCATCCCAGACCTCCTGTAACGTCTCCCTTTTGGCTTGATGCCTTTGAGGTTTATGAGGTTTATATTTTGCCAACGTTGGATCAAATTCCCCAAATTCTAAATCCTTCTCAATCCATCGGGCGATCCGTTCTGCTTCAGAGCGATCGCTTTGATTGTCCCATAGTCCTTTTTTGATTGGGGTGAACTGATAAGTTATGCCGCCAACCTGAAATTTAATTTTGATGTAAAGCCCATTTTTTGAAGGAGTGATCGTCATAAAACTGTTCAAAGACTGTTCAAAAAATCTTTTTGTCAATTTTATCTGACCATCAGACTTCTTATTACAAAAGACTTACAACTTTTTGATACGATAGCCTTCCAAGCTATTAATGCGGGTTCGATTCCCGCCACCCGCTTTAGAAAACACCACATCTAGTCAGTCTTTAAAACCCTTACGCTATATACGGTGTAGGGGTTTCTAGTTGATGGAGAATCCTTTGCTATAGGGATAGATTGATGTCTTAATTTGATGTCTATTTGATGTGCGCGCGTCAAATGCACATCAAACCGCATTTATCCCAACCTATTCAAGTTCACGGTTTCCCAGACACAATCAAATCCCTGATCATAATGCTCCGTTGATGGGGCTGGGGAATGGCAGGCGATTTAACCTTAATTTCTAATCCCAATGACAGCCTCCCTTCTAGCTACCCATCTGGTTTATTTTCTAATTTTACTTCTCCGAGACTGACAGAAGATGGCTATATTTAGTTAGAGGGTTAAACCTCTACCCTATCTACGGTGTAGGGGTTTTTAATTCCTGAATGGAATTGAAAAAAATCTTAGCTCTGGAAGAAAAGGGATAATCTTGGGTTAAATTAAGATTCAGGAGTCAGTTGCCACTGGGTGGAATTTGTGATTTCCCCAGCCATCAAAAATTCAGGGCGGGGCGACAAGACTTAGTTTAAACACGCTCTGTTGATAATGATAAGGGTTTAGGAGGGCTGCTGTGCCAACAAACCAAGACCAAAAGATCTTTGCTATCTTCATGGAAGAGGCTGAGGAGCGTCTTGAGACCCTGCAAACGGGACTAACAGAGCTACCTGCCATCATGGCGGATTCAGACCGGGAGCGTGTAACGGCGATTTATCGGGCTGCTCATTCCATTAAAGGAGCCGCAGCGATGTTGATGGACAAAATGCCCAGTCTGACAAGCATTAATAAAGTGTCTAAACGCTTGGAAGATTGTTTTAAGATGGTGAAGGACACACCGCTTAAAATTGATGGTGCAACCCAAACCCTCTATACGAAAGGGTTTGAAGTGCTGAAAAATTTAATTGATCGTGCAGCGAGTCCAGCAGGGCTTTCAGAAGACATGGGGGAGAAAATTCTGCAAGCTTCTCTTCCCCTATATGATAAGTTAGAAAACCACTTAAAAGGTTTGATGAGTGGGGCAGCAACCCCAGCGACTCCTGCACCAGCGGCTGGAACTTCTGCGGTTGCTGGTGCTGTCAATCAAGTGATGACGGTTCTTAAACCAATGTTGCAAGGCTTCAAACAAGCAGAATCTCCAGAAAGCCGAAAACAATTGGCAGGTTTGTGCGCTCGATTAACGAAAATTGGGGTCGGAGTTGAATCTTGGCAGACATTAGTTAAAACGGCTTATGGTGCGATCGCTAATCCTAAAAATTCTTTTAAAGTTTTAGCGAATCCAGTTATTAATGAGTTGAAGCAAGGAGCGGAACTTCTACAAGCGGGAAAAGCAAATACTATTTCCCCTAGTGCAACCTTATCAGCTTTGGCAGGCGGTAAAACAGCCACTAAACCTACGGCTCAAGAAATTACGATTCCGGCTGATCCGAAAGAGGTGGTTAAAGTGCTGTTAAAAACGTTTAATAAGCAGCAATTACAAGCGATCGCTCAACTGTTAATTAAGCATATTAAATCCTAAAAAATAGAAAATTTACTCATTTTGAGGATGTTCTTCCCATAAGGATGTTGTCGTGCGTAAACTCAGATAATTGCCATTCCCTAAAATAATATGATCTAAAAGGGGAATGGATAAAAATTGCGCTCCTTGTAACAGTTGACGAGTTAAATTAATGTCTTCTGAACTGGGTTCGACATTCCCAGATGGGTGATTATGGGCAATGATCACCCGTGTGGCGCCACTTTTCAACACTTCTCGAAAAATATCGCGGGGATGAGCAATGGTTTCCGTTGCAGTTCCAATGGTAATCACTTGAGTCCCTAAGAGGCGATGTTTC
>NZ_JBJUDF010000028.1:0-15988 GCF_046067725.1 Planktothrix sp. | reverse complement strand
CCTGAATGGCATCAATTGAAAGCTCATGAACTGGCAGGCAGAATGTTTGAAGATGAATATGATTTGATACAAGCTGTAATTCAAGCCATTGAAGATAGAAACGAAAGAAATGATTGTACCTCTGAACGCTTGCGATTTAATGCCCTTAGCAACTCTCAAGAATTATCCTAAACAATCCTTTTCTATTATTTACTCTATTTATGACCACCTACTTATTCGTGAAAAGCCCCATCAAGTTAAAATGATTGCTCAATTTTACCAAATCTATCTGCAAAAACAACTCAAAGAGCAGGAAAATAGAACCTGGAAGCAGTCATGACTCAGATGTAGTCACTTTACCTCTAAACACCATATAGTTGTAGATATTGTAAAACAACATAATCGGAATTAGGAAACCAATAAAAGTGATCATGAACACTAAGGCGCTAGGGGAAGCAGCGGATTGATAAATGGTGATCGAAGGAGGAATAATATAGGGAAAAACTATTAATCCCAAACCGATAAACGTGAGCAAAAAGATTAAAATAGTCCAAATAAAAGGTGTTGTTTCCTCCCGTTGCTTCAGACTTCTTAATAACAACCCAACAAAAAGAAGACCTAAAATCGGAATCACCGCAAACACATAAATTTCTGGATCATGAAACAACTTAACTCGGATATTTTCAGAAACAAAAGGCGTTGTAATCGTGATTAAAATTGCACCGAATAATGTTGTTAAAGCAGCCAGTTTAGCGGTGCGATAATGGATGATTTGCAACTCTCCCTCAGTCTTCATGATTAAATAGGTAGAGCCAATTAAAACATAACCTTGAATTAAAGTTAGTGCCACCAATAGCGATCGCCAATCTAACCAATCCCACATTCCTCCAGTAAAATGTCCAAGCTCATCTACCGCAATCCCTTGTAAAACTCCTCCTAATGCCAATCCCTGAGAAAGTGCAGCCAAAAAACTTCCCGCTCCAAAAGCAAAATTCCAGAGTAATTTGTTGTCTGCGTGTTCTCGAAACTCAAAAGCCACCGCCCGAAAAATTAATCCAAAAATCATCCCAATAATGGGAATATAAAGAGCATTGAGGATAGTAGCATAAGCTAAAGGAAACGCCCCAAATAAAGCACCCCCCATTAACACTAACCAAGTTTCATTGGCATCCCAAACATTGCCCAAACTGGTCATCAAAATACTGCGACGTTGTTCATCAGAACTGGTGAGAGATAAAATTCCTACCCCCAAATCAAATCCATCTAACATCACATATAAAAGTAGAAAAAGGGCTAGAATTACAAACCAAACCTGATCTAAAAAATGCGTTAAACTCTCCATAATTCTCCTATTGTTGAGTTTCTAAAGGGCGACTATCAGGGATATGGGTCGCTGGAGTTGTCTCTAATGCCTGTTTTTCTTCCCCAGGAATTGAGAGTTGTAAATTCGGCCCTTGGCGAATAATTCGACTCCCAAAATATAGGGCTGAAATCAATAAAATCGTGTAAATTACTGTAAACCCTAATAACGAGCCTAAAACCTCTGCTGCTGGTAAATGGGAGGCAGCATCAACGGTACGAATTTGCCCATAAACTGTCCAGGGTTGTCGTCCCACACAACGCACAATCCAACCCGATTCAACTGCAATATATCCTAAAGGTGCAGCTAACAACCAACTGCGTAATAACCAACGTTGTTGAGAAATTTCTGAAGCTGATAATTTTCCTCGCCACCATTGAAATACACTGACTAGCATTAAACCTGCTAAAAAGAAACCAATTCCACTCATAATCCGAAAGGCATAATAAATCAATCCCACCATCCGAGGACGGTCTTCAGGTTTCCAAGCTTTTAATCCTAAAACGGGTTCAGAGAGTTGTTTTTTAAACTCTAATACATATCCTAAACCGTTGGGGATTGACAATTCCCAATCATTTTTTTGGGCTTTTTCATTCGGGAAAGCTAACAGCGTCCAATCAGCAGTTTCTCCGGCGGGAGTCGTTTCCCATTTTGCCTCAATTGCTGCTAATTTAGTCGGTTGATAATGATAGACTTGTTCAGCACTTAAATGCCCAATATAAATTTGTAGGGGAGTGACTGCAATCGTCGCCGCTAAGACAATTTTGAAAGACTTAGCAAAAAAAGCAGGATGACGTTGATTCAGAATATACCAAGCACTAATTCCACCAATTACAAATAGGGAAGTTTCTAGGGTGGCGAAAAACATATGGAGAAAACTTTTCGCCATAAACGGATTTAGAATGGCTTGAAAGTAGTCATTAACGATAAATTTTCCATTAATTAATTCTGTCCCCGATGGCGTTTGTAACCAGGAATTAGCGGTTAAAATCCAGAAGGTAGAAAGATTCGCCCCAAATGCGACCATAATAGTTGCTAGGTAATGAATCCGGGGATTAACTCGTTCCCAGCCAAATAGCATAATTCCTAAAAATCCGGCTTCTAGCATGAACGCCATCGAGCCTTCAAAGCCTAAAATACTGCCAAAAAAATCTCCGACGGCTTCTGAAAAGGGCGCCCAGTTTGTGCCAAATTGAAATTCCATTGGTAAGCCGGATGCTACGCCAATTCCAAAGTTAAGCACATAGAGTTTTGACCAAAATCGAGCATGATAATAATAGTCTCGATTGCGAGTTTTTAGCCATAAGCCTTCAACAATGACTAAATAAATTGCCATTCCAGTTGTTAGCACTGGCCATAGCATATGGAAAATTGCAGTCAAGGCAAATTGAATCCGTGACAAAACCACAGTATCGGACAAAAATTCCATGTTTATCTCGATCAGTTCATCGATGAATAATTTAACTTAATTCGAGTTTTTAAACTTAGTTTCACTGGAATTTCTTAATGTTTTATTATTTGACAAAACGTCAAATAATATTGATAAAAATATAATTTAACTTTAACACATTTAGCCCCGATTTTGCTATGCCAAGGCAAACAATAGAGCCCTGAAGAGATCACTACAGTAGAAGTTGTTGCGCTTTAGCGCATTTTAAAGAGGCGTTCACGCCTCCCCAATTAGGGTATTGCTACATGAATAGACTTTCCGGGGATTTTATGATAAACTAAAGTTAAACTTGCTCAGGATGACAGCATCCACAATGGATAAAGTAGAATATTATCGCCAATATATTAAACAAATTTTGACCGAACACGCTCAGATTGCAATGACTACGGATACGGTAAAGGCAGAATTAATATTTGATAGTGAACATGACCATTATCAACTCGCTTATGTAGGTTGGCAAGGAGATAAGCGAGTATTTGGATCTGTAATGCACTTTGATATTCAAGAGGGCAAAATTTGGATTCAATATGACGGGACAGAAGACTCTGTTGCTAAGAGATTAGTTGAAATGGGTGTACCGACTTCTGATATTATTCTGGGTTTTCATTCCCCTTTCAAGCGCCAATTTACTCGTTATGCAATCGGTTAAATTTAGATTCAAAAGAAAGATTTTTACCTGCCCAGTTAAGATGCTTTATTGATTTTCTTAAGGATGAATTTGCAACTCCATTGAGTTAGTGTAGTTTAGGATGGGAGATGCTGTGCAACGGGATTGTTATGCGGCAACACTTCCCAATAACTTGCGAAAGACAATTTTATCGACACCATCTGTGTAGAAATTGCTATCAACTTTGCTTGGGACGAATTTCAAATTCAGAACGCGCACGGAAGAAACAGACCTCAAACTCGAAGAAGAAATTAGCCTGTCCTAAGATCACAAGAGTTTCACCTGTCTCTACTTGGCGCAAATATTTTAAGGGATCGCGTTGTATTTCATCAACAGTAACGTTCAACATTAAATTGCCTCAATGCAAATTTTGTGGATAGTTCTTAATGTTCTTCTACTTCAAGTCGTTAAACTATTGGCTGCCGAATTTCAAAAAGACGCGCTCGGCAAGACGGTAGTTCACCATTGAGAGATGTCATATAACGGTCAAGTGCTTGAAGCGGGACAGTACGAGCTTCACGAACATATTGCCGTAGCTGATTGACTAAGTATGCAAAGCATCTATCCGAAGCTGGCACAAATGAGAAACTATCAGAGGTTAGTAATGAGAACTGTAGGCTCATTTTGTTCGACTGCATACCCTGAATAAATCCGTCGTTCAGAGATATTATAATATTTGGCATACATTCGTGTCCGTGAAGGCGTTGATATTCCACGAGGTTGTCCAAAACCGCATCTGGACTATGAGTAAATGAGTTACAAAGAATAAAGCTATAAATCTGATCCCTAAAATTGCGATCTTGATTGAATTCATCGCTACGTGTGGCGGCGAAGGAAACAGCCATCCCGAAATTTCTAAAGGATGCAAGAGATCCAAGTCCTTCATCAGTCTTGTGAGCATACCTGCGAAGCGACTTAGCTGACCTAATATTATCTAATGCCTGGAATAAAACTTTTTTATTAACTGAACTCTTCACTTCACCGTTTGCAATAACGCCCTCAATTGGAAAATAGGTGGCATCTGGAGCGTCATTAATTGAGTAGACAGGGCAAAAGTCACGCTCAAACATAACAATATCTTGTTGTTTGCTCTGTCCACCATAGCTATCGATCAGCAAACCGGTTCCTATAGATACATAAGCAGGTAATAATTTCACGAGTTGCACACGTGCGGGATGTTCACGCGCGCTACCAATCAGTCCGGGCGTACCAGCCTGGCTTGCATCTGCGAACTCCATTACAAGCCGTCGTCCAATGCGATTAACGAACTGTGCTGGATCGTAACCTGACATACATTCCCCTGGAACGGTTTCACCTTCCACTATCTCCTGACGCACCATTGTCGCCATCTGATCCCATTGAGCGTCTGTCGTGGCAGCGAAACGATTTTCCCATTTTTGCTCGTCTTGCAATTCTGCCAGAAATCGAGCCGCGATCGCATCCTGCTGATCGGGTGGAAGTTTTTCAATTTGAGCAATCGCTTGTCGAAGTAGTTCAGTCATAGCTTAACAACGGTAAACACTCACTACTATCGTTATTCTAAATCATAGGAGTTCGGGTAATCTTCAAAAAAAGATTGGCAAAATTCTTGTTGTAAATAAGCTATTTCTAAAGCAGATTCAAGATCAATTCTTAATTGAATAGACACACGATATAAAGTGCTAATAATGATATTAATTTTTTCTTCAAATAAAGTTAGATTAAAAGAAAATCCTTTAGTCAAAGATTCTGTTTTTTGAAGCTTATCGTAAGGATATCTGAAAGTATATGAGCCGGAATCTAAGCCATCGATCTCACCAAGTGCCGCCTCAAAATCCTCATACCTCTTGAAGTGAGCAAACCTATCTTCAAGATCCCAACTCCAATGCAGTTCTTCAAAGATTTGCTTCACCACTTTGATCAGTGGTAAAAGTTGGTGGTTCTTAAATAAGTTTTCCGGCTTGAAATCATTACCATCAAGTAATAGTTTTTTATTGAGAAGCTGAAACAACTTGTAGCCAAGCAAACAAATTGCCTTTAAATACAATTCAATAGAATGTCTATATAAAAACACAATTGGACAAGGATCTATGTCATGGAATCCAGGCTTTGATAGTAAATCCGCCATCAGCTTTTCGGCTGCCCTATGGTAAACTCCAGCATAAATTCCAAACTTATCTAATGGAGCATCTCTCCAGTTTATAGTTACATTCCAATAGTCGGACGGATCAATCACAAACAAAAAATTTTCTGGTCTGTCGCACATATTTATGTTCCAATGTTAGTGAGTATTGCTCATTAAATTTTAGTTACCTGAAATAGGTTAAGCAGAGGTAATTGATGTCAATAATCCTATGATATAATCCGTTGTTGCGATTTTGTGCATCCTAAAGAGCCCTGAAGGGCTCACGACTTAGGGTATTGCAACTGTTCTTAATAACTGTTCAATAATTGTTTTTGACCGTCTTCCTCCGGCTGGAATTAAACGATGAGATAACACATGAGGTGCGAGATATTTAACATCATCGGGAGTGCCATAATCTCTTCCTAATAAAAAGGCTAAGGCTTGTGTGGCTCGATGTAAAGAAATAGCGCCACGAGGACTTACCCCTAATGTAATTTCTTCGGATTCTCGGGTTGCTCTCACTAAATTGAGAATGTATTGTTGTAACGAAGTTTCCATTTTAACTTGATGACACCAGTGTTGCAGTTCTAACACCTCATCCTGAGAAATACAAGGTTCTAAATCATCCACCGTTATCCCATCAGATAATCGTTGTAACATTTGCAACTCTTCCGCTTCGCTAGGATATCCTAACGTTAAGGATAGTAAAAATCGATCCATTTGGGCTTCCGGTAAAGGAAACGTTCCTTGATATTCAATGGGGTTTTGAGTCGCTATCACAAAAAACGGTTTCGGAACAAAGCGAGATACTCCATCAACGGTGACTTGTCGTTCTTCCATGACTTCCAATAACGCCGACTGAGTTCGAGGCGTCGCTCGGTTAATTTCATCCGTTAATAAAATATTAGTAAAAATTGGCCCTGGAAGAAACTCAAATTCTCCCGTGCGGGGGTTCCAAATATTCGTTCCGGTGATATCTGTGGGTAATAAATCCGGTGTACATTGAATGCGTTGAAATTGTCCCGCAATAGAACGCGCGAGGGATTTTGCGAGTAAGGTTTTTCCCACACCCGGTACATCTTCTAATAACGCATGACCCCCCGCTAATAGGGCGACTAACGTTAAGCGAATGGCATCTTCTTTTCCTACAATTGTGCGGCTTAAATTGTGTTTTAGACGTTCGATTTTTTCTTTCATCTTAACAGTTATCAGTGTAAAAGTTAGTTGTTCGTTCGTCAGGAGTCAGAGGTGCCAACGGTTAACACCTTGGTTGCGTGTAAACAGTCAGCTTGAATTTGAGTTTTGAGACTCTCTAAAGAAGGGAATTTCTGTTCAGGTCGTAAAAATTCTTCTAAGCTAATCTTTAAGGTTTTACCATATAAATCTCCTGACCAATCTAACAGATGAACCTCAACGGTAACGGTTTGACCGGCGACCGTTGGACGACAGCCAATATTCATCACCCCCGGATGATTAACCAAATCTAAATTAGCATCACTCCCTGTTTCTGGAGGTAATTTTATCTTAGTTTCAGATACTTTGACTGCATAAACCCCATAGCGCGGGAGGAACTTTTCTGGAGGAAGGTGTAAATTAGCCGTAGGAAATCCAATGGTTCGTCCTAACTGTTGACCGTGAACCACTGACCCCACTAAATGATAAGACCGTCCTAATAATTGATTGGCGCGACGAATGGCACCATTTTCCAAACAGGTGCGAATTTCTGAACTGCTAATTCGTTCACCATTTTCACATAAAAATAAAGGAACAGTTTTGACTTTAATTCCGTGATGGGCTGCAATTTTTTCTAAGTCTTTAACTGTCCCAGTTCGTTTTTTTCCAAAGCGGAAATCAAATCCCACACTAATACAAGAGGGTTGTAATTTTTGAATCAGAATTTTCTCAACAAAATCCCTTGGCGTTAAGGTCGCCATGTGTTCATCAAAGGGTAACAACACCAACTGTTCTACCCCCATAATTTTTAACCATTCCACTTTTTCATCTAAGGGAGTCAGTAATTTTTTAGGCTGACCCGTAAAAAATTCTTGAGGATGGGGATGGAACGTCACCACGGTACTATAAAAGGGTGGCGATTCTCCGACTGGGTTTTCCAATACACCTCTATCCCACGTCAACAGGGTGACGGGGTTCGTTAAAAGCATCTCTGTCCGTTGTCGGGAATCTAGGGGTGATAACTGCTTTAAAATCGGCTGAATCACCTGTTGATGGCCACGATGTAAACCATCAAAATTTCCCAAAGCAATGGCAGTGGGCGTTAATACTGTATCGAGCGATGATGTTATCCACACGCTTTACATTTTGACATAATTTTGATTTCTGCGATCGCCATTGTCAGAAAATCTGCTCAAACCTTACAAATTTCCCGTAACAACTTCTTGTTCGGCTGAATTAATTCGATTTAAGGGGGTACTTAACTGAATCGATAACCCTTCCCGTGCAATTAAACTATTGGGGAACTGTTCAGCAACTTGTTCACCAATTTTATCCATAAAATCATCATTATGAAGCGGGTCATGATGGAAAATCACTAATCGCTTAACCTGAGCCGCTTTTGCCACTTTGACAGCTTCTTGCCAAGTGGAATGTCCCCAACCGACTTTACTACTTTTTTCCGAATAATATTCTTCATCGGTGTAGGTAGCATCGTAAATTAAAACATCCGCATTCCGAGCTAAAAATAACACATTTTCATCTAAGTGATCGGGAAAATGTTCGGTATCCGTGATATAAGCCGCTGCATAATTCCGCCAGTTGACTCGATAGCCGACCGCCTCCCCCGGATGGTTTAATAAAGCGGTTTCCACAACAATTTCATCGCCAATTTCAATCGGATTTCCCACCGTAATATCAACAAACTTTAAATCGGCTCCCATAATTTGTAACGGAACCGGAAAATTAGGATGAAGCATTTGATCATTCAAACGATGCTGCACCGTTGAACCATCGGGGGCAATTGTACCATAGATATAAAACGTATTAATTTTAATAAAAGCGGGAACAAAAAAAGGAAATCCTTGAATATGATCCCAATGATAATGAGTAAAAAATAAATGACCTGTCACTGGCATTTGACCCAGGAGAGATTGTCCGAGGACTCGTAAACCCGTACCTCCATCAAAAATCAATCGTTCTGAACCCACGCGCATTTCAATACAGGGAGTATTTCCCCCATAGCGCACGGTTTCAGAACCCGGACACGCGATGCTCCCTCTTACTCCCCAAAAGTGAACCGTAAATTGGTTTTGTAGATTAGACATAGGTGTTATTGCTAGTTGGAGTTAGGTGGTTGAGTGGGTTAAGTTGATTCGGATTAAGTTTTGATTGGAAAAACTTAATTGAAACCTTTAAAATCAAGACTCATCCTATCTTAACCGAGGTTGATCTTGTATCCATCGGAAATGATGCGACAGAATGACATAAACTATCGTTAATACCACTCTAATTTTAGATCACATTTGAGATCACACAATACAATACTTCGGTTTGGATGTTCAGAATGGATAAAGTCAGTAAAACCCTTGATCATCTTCAGCTAATTCAGATTAGCCTTTTAACCCAGAGTCAACACTTCCTGCATCAAGTTCAAACGTTATTATATTCCAGGGATGGAGTTGTCATTCCGTCTTCGGATTTTTCTCTCACACCTCGGTTTCAATCTTCTCGCTGGGTTCAGCCTTGGAAACCGTTTCGCCGACGTCGGTCTGAACGTTTGAAAACCTGGTTATTTCTGCTCATTGGGTTGGGAATTTGGGGCTGGTGGAATAGTAAGCTTCTGGTTTCAACGGCTTTCGCTGTGGGGGTCATGGCTTGGGTTTACCGTTTGGGGGAACTTCCTGTTAACCTGAAGGGATGGAACTGGTATCAACAACTAGAAACCTCTCAACGTCAGTGGTTGTTGACAATGGCCAGTGGGGTAAGTTCCGCTATCTTCTTCTATCTTTCCTTATCCCTGTGGGCTAGTGCTGAAAGTCCAGAAATGGCTTTAAGTGTGATTGGACAAAATCTAGGAATTTTAGGAATTTTAAGCTTAATTTTATGGCAATGGTATCAACAAAAATCGAATAACGGGAACTCTCAACTGAATCAATGGTTAGGAGATTTAACACAAGAAAATCCTCTGAAACGCTTGATTGCTGTGCGTCAACTCACGGATGTCTTTAAATTTTCTCCTCAACGTTCAGGAAATCCTCAATTATTATTAGAGGCTAAACGGTGGGAACCTTTACCTCCTTTGCACTCTTTTCAAAAACTTGATAAAACTCATCTTATTGAGTATTTTCAACTCATGTTATATCAGGAAAACGAACCCCTCGTTCGTGAAGCGTTATTAGAAGGATTACAAATTTTGGAACCGGATCACGGAGTTTATGCAACAGAAAGTCGATTTAGAATTCCACCTGAAGATGATGTAAAATCAATTGACCATCAAAGGTTTCAAAGATAATTTTTTGCAGATTTAACCCGCTTAATTTTAATTGAGCATTGGGAAAATTAAGGGAATCAGAATTGAGATGAGGAGAAACATTCATCCTGGTTTCTGCTACTTTTTGACCTTCCCCATTATAAGCGGATAAAACCGTTGCACGAGAACTGGTAATCAGTCCAAAAACTTTCTGCACGGGATATTTAAAGTTAATTTCTAAGACTCCTCCTTTCGGTGCTGCCATAATTACGGTTGTGGCAGGTTTTAAAACAAAAGCGGGATTAGAAGGTTGTAATGCAATAGCATTCTCAAAGGTAATTCCCCAGTGTTGAAATTGATTTTCAACGACTTCAAAACAATTTAAGGCTTCTAAGGCTAATCGAATTGGTGTTGAAGGATTGACAATGAATTCGGGTTTAATCTCTGAGTTTTCCCGTTGGGGATAAACAATAATTTCAGCCGCATTAGATTCATCATCAATCGGAGTTTTTAACTCGAAGGATTGAATACAATCAATCACTACTGGAAAGTCTTCATCTATCATAAAGCTTTTCATCATGACCCACAACCCAATAAGGGATACGATAGGGTGGATTCGACCGTTTGGGTGTCAAACTGCTATCTTTTAGGGGAGTACAACTGAATCAATCGATTGAGCTCCTAAAATCAGTTGTCCTTCCTGGATGGGTTTAACCCATGAGGGGTGTGACCCCTCATTATTATAGACTAGCCCAGATTGTTTGCAAACCCCAATTTAGGATTAACTTAGTTTTGCAAAGGCTTTCGAGGGAAATCAGGAAAAAATGGGGGGTTAATTGTCAACAAACCTCCATCCTAGATCCTAAACCCGATTGATTAAGAGGTAAATTATGTTTGAGGCGAATGGATTTAGTCAGCATTCAATCGTGACATCTTTAGGGAGAATGGTGTATTATACCGCCGAAGGTTCTCCTTGGAATATTCATACCGTTTCTAATGAGTTACCACCATTAGTCTTTTTACATGGATTTGGTGGTGGGTCTTCTGCTTATGAATGGTCAAAAGTTTATCCCGCATTTGTAGATGAATACCGAATTTTAGCTCCAGATTTAATTGGTTGGGGACGGTCTGAACATCCTGCAAAAGATTATAAAATTGAGGATTATTTGACCACGATTACTGAGTTTTTAGAACAAACCTGTTTTCTTCCAGCCACCGTCATTGCTTCATCTTTAACGGCTGCATTGACAATTCGAGTCGCCATTCAACGTCCCGACCTGTTCAAATCTTTAATTTTAGTTACTCCCTCTGGTTTATCGGATTTTGGAGACAATTATGCACGAACTTTGTTCAGTCAAATTGCGAAAACCCCGATTTTAGATCGACTTGTGTATTTTACGGGAATTGCTAATAGTGCTGGCATTCAAAGTTTTCTGGAAAGTCGTCAATTTGCTGAACCTGAGCGCATTTATCCCGAAATTGTAGAAGCCTATTTAAAATCGGCTCAACAACCCAATGCAGAATACGCAGCGTTGTCGTTTGTGCGGGGAGATTTATGTTTTGATTTATCATTATATATAACTCAATTGAACACACCAACAGCGATTATTTGGGGTGAAAAATCCGCCTTTACCAGTCCCGAAACAGGCCAACGGTTAGCAAACTTAAATCCAACGGCGATTAAAGTTTTTCAAAAAATAGATCATGTCGGATTAACTCCCCATTTAGAACTTCCGGCTGTCACCATTGGGGTAATTCGTCAATGTTTGAAAATGCTTGAACCCCTTTCAACCCCATGAGTAAAATAAAGATACGATCCCAAAATAACTGTTAAGTTTATGTCTAACACTGATTATTTCGCTGAACTACAATGGCTGCCTGAAGCCAAAGCCAAATTGAAAAATATCCCCTATTTTGTTCGGACTCAAGCGAGACAACGGATTGAACAACTGGCTAGAGAAGCTGAACAAACCATTGTCACCGCAGAATTGGTGGAACAAGCTCGGCTGGAATTTGGCCAATAGGGGAGCGGGGGGAGCAGGAGATCCTTCGCTATGCTCAGGAGGGGGAGCAGGGGGAGAAGAGGAGCAGGGGAGTTGGGGGAGAAATGATGAACTCCTATCTTTACCTACACATCGCACTCCGCACTCCGCACTCTATACTCTTGTCTCAAGGGTTAAGTTCCGACGATAAAAATGTCCCCTAACGCTTTAAACTGAAGGGTGACATTTTGTTGTGTTTAAGGTTAATTAGATTAGCGGTGAGAAAAGTCATTATTGCGGGTAACTGGAAGATGTTTAAAACCCAAACAGAAGCGCAAGAGTTTCTGCAAGGGTTTATCAGTCATTTAGATGAAACCCCAGAAGACCGAGAAGTGGTACTGTGTGTACCCTTTACCAGCTTGGGGGTGATGTCTCAAAGTTTACATGGAAGTCGAATTCTCTTAGGATCTCAAAATATCCATTGGGAAGATTCTGGAGCTTACACCGGAGAAATTTCTGGCCCGATGTTACTCGACTTTGGGATTCGCTATGTTGTTGTTGGTCATAGTGAACGACGTCAATATTTTGGGGAAATGGATGAAACTGTAAATTGGCGACTTAGAGCGGCGCAACGTCACGGGTTAACGCCGATTTTATGTGTCGGAGAAACCAAACAACAACGGGATTTGGGACAGACCGAAAATCTGATTCTCTCTCAGTTAGAAAAAGATTTAATAGGTGTGGATCAAAACAATTTAGTGATTGCTTATGAACCGATTTGGGCAATTGGAACTGGAGACACTTGTGAAGCCACAGAAGCTAATCGTGTGATTGGTTTAATTCGCAGTAAATTAATTAATTCTAATGTAACCATTCAATATGGTGGCTCTGTCAAACCCGATAATATTGATGAAATTATGGCACAGCCAGAAATTGATGGAGCGTTAGTGGGTGGGGCTAGTTTACAACCGGAAAGTTTTGCCCGCATTGTTAATTATCAATAATCTATTTTACCCGAATTTCGCCAATGCAATTTTGTGTTGGCGATGGGTTTCTATTGTTGATTGAATTGATAGAAAATCATTGAACTATTTCCTGTTTTTACTCAAGAATATGACGGCTATTTTCAACCCTTTAACGATTAGAAATACTGATTTTGAATGGGGAAAACGAACCTACATTATGGGGGTTTTGAATGTTACCCCAGATAGTTTTAGTGATGGAGGGGATTTTAATAGCTTAGAAATGGCTTTAAATCAAGCCCAACAAATGGTGAAAGCTGGAGCAGATATTATTGATATTGGCGGACAATCGACTCGACCTGGGGCAGAAGATGTTAGTTTGGAAGAAGAATTAAATCGAGTTATTCCCTTAATTAATACAATTAGAAAAAGTACGGATGTAGTCTTAGCAAATATTCCGATTTCTGTTGATACAACCCGCTCCCAAGTTGCAGAAATGGCGGTGAAAGCAGGGGGAGATATCATTAATGATATTTCTGGAGCAACCTTTGACTCAAAGATGTTATCCGTGGTAGCTCAACTTAACGTTCCGATTATTTTAATGCACATTCGAGGAACGCCTAAAACTATGCAAACTTTAACCCATTATCAAGATTTGATGGGGGAATTAAAACAGTTTTTACAAGAGCGAATACAAGCCGCTATTCATCAAGGAATTTCTCAAGATCACATTATTATTGATCCGGGGATTGGTTTTGCTAAAACTGTTACCCAAAATTTAGAAATATTAAGAAATTTAACGCAGTTGCGATCGCTAAATTGTCCCCTTTTAGTGGGAACTTCTCGGAAAAGTTTTATTGGTCATCTGTTAAACCAACCTGACCCAAAACAAAGAGTTTGGGGAACAGCAGCGACCTGTGTAGCCGCTATTGCTAATTCTGCTGATATTCTACGAGTTCATGACGTTAAAGAAATCGTGGAGGCGAGTCGAGTCGCTGATGCAATTTATCGAGAAACGGTTGAAAAAAATTAGGAATTATTAACATAACAAATTTTGCAATCTCTGTTAAAATTAACAAAGATCTGAATTTATGTTGTAAACCCTTATTTCTATGTCTACTCCTGAAAAACTCTACGAAGGTAAAGCAAAAATCATCTATCCAACGGATGACCCGGAAATATTACTCGCTTACTTTAAAGATGATGCGACGGCTTTTAATGCTCAAAAACGGGGTACAATTCAAGGCAAGGGAGAAATTAATACCGCCATTTCAAGTCATCTTTTTCAATGCTTAGAAGCTAAAGGCGTTCCTACCCATTATATTGATTGTCCGTCACCTAATGAAATGCGGGTAAAACGGGTGAAAATTGTTCCAGTAGAAGTGATTGTTCGCAATATTGCGGCGGGAAGTTTATGTAAACAAACGGGAATTCCGGTTGGGACAATTATTGAACCTACTTTAGTCGAATTTTGCTATAAAAATGATGAATTAGGTGATCCGTTATTAACTCGTGAACGACTTTTGTTAATGAAGTTAGCGACCCCAGAACAGTTAGAACAAATCACGCAGTTTTCCTTACAAATTAATCAAATTCTCTCAGAATTTTTTAATGAATGTGGGATTACGTTAGTCGATTTTAAATTAGAATTTGGGATCACTTCTGACGGTCAACTGGTACTCGCCGATGAAATTAGTCCTGATACCTGTCGGTTATGGGATCAATCCGAAACCGACCCCGACCGTCGAGTTTTGGATAAAGACCGTTTTCGTCGAGATTTAGGAAATGTTGAATCCGCCTATCAACAAGTTCTGAAACGGGTTTTAGAACATTCTCCATCTTAAATCACGATCAGGGGAGAGCAAAGGGGGGTTTTCCCCTGTCTGTCGGGGGTTAGGGGAATCAGTCACGATGATCTCAACAGCTTTTGGTTGTACAAGTGTCAAAGCTTGTTAAGATGTCAAATGTCATAGCCTCAGCGTTGAGTGAAATTATCACCCTAACCTTAGCTGAGGATTGACAAATTTTAGGTGTGGGACTGTCTAAAAGAGTGAGTATCATGCGTTTATCCCCTGTCTTAGTTGCGGTTTTTGCTGCTTCAGCTACGTTTGGATTATCAAACTCTGCAAATGGTCAAACCGCCTACCCAGACGTAGAAAGTTCGTCCAATTCTCCAGAAACTTTTGATCAGGGAGATCCGAGTTTACATTCATCCCAAACTGATGAACCATCTTTAACAATTAACCCAATTCCTTCCTCTACACCCCTTCATTTTTTTGAAGAAATTGTTTTAAATAAAACCAAGTCGCTAACTCCAGAACTCGCGTTTTCTCTGGGTCATTCTATCGGAAAAAATATTTCATCTCCTGGGGTTAATTCTTCATTTTCTGAGCATTCAATAGCTTTTAATCCCTCTCAACCTCTCAGCCAGACTTCTTTATCAGATCACCCAATTGGTGATGATCCAGAAAATACAATCATTCTTAATAAAGGGAAAGCAACAGAAGATTTAGAACGATTCACTCAAGCTTCAAGAGAAGTTTTACCAGAAGTTACAAGTCAAGAAACAGAGATTTTACTGAATAAATCTGTTACGGAAAAAATCGGTAATTTTACGTTTCCAGCTATTGATGAAAATGCGATCGCTTTAAAGACTTTACCGGAAACTAACTTAGTTGAACCGAGTTTAAATAAAGAGTTAGGAAAAATAGCGCAATTTCCGATAACAATTCCTGAAGAAATGGGAAGTCCAGAAATTTTACTGAATAAATCTGTTACGGAAAAAATCGGTAATTTTACGTTTCCAACTATTGATGAAAATGCGATCGCTTTTAATTCTATACCAGAAACTAACTTATTTGAACCGAGTTTAAATAAAGAGTTAGGAAAAATAGCACAATTTCTGATAACAATTCCTGAAGAAATGGGAAGTCCAGAAATTTTACTGAATAAATCTGTTACGGAAAAAATCGGTAATTTTACGTTTCCAGCTATTGATGAAAATGCGATCGCTTTAAAGACTTTACCGGAAACTAACTTAGTTGAACCGAGTTTAAGTAAA
>NZ_JBJUDF010000027.1:0-7528 GCF_046067725.1 Planktothrix sp. | reverse complement strand
ATTCTGCGCTAAAGTTTCAATTGATAGCAGTTCCATTCAATATGAAAATGATGATCTCATGCGTCCTATTTATGGGGATGATTATGGAATTGCTTGTTGTGTTAGTGCCATGCGAATTGGCAAACAAATGCAATTTTTTGGAGCACGAGCGAACTTAGCCAAAGCGTTACTTTATGCCATTAATGGCGGAAAAGATGAAAAAACAGGTGAGCAAATTGCCCCTCTGTTTGCTCCGATTACTTCTGAATATTTAGATTATGATGAAGTGGTCGCCAAATTTGATCAAATGATGGAATGGTTGGCGAAATTATACGTCAATACCCTGAATGTAATTCACTATATGCACGATAAATACTGTTATGAACGCATTGAAATGGCGTTACATGATCGGGATGTTTATCGAACTTTAGCTTGTGGGATCGCAGGGTTATCCGTTGTAGCTGATTCTTTATCCGCGATTAAGTATGCTCAAGTTAAAATATTGCGGGGAGAAAATGGGTTAGCTCTGGATTATGAAATTCAAGGAGATTATCCTAAATATGGCAATAATGATCAACGAGTCGATGAAATTGCCGTGAATTTAGTTCGGACTTTTATGAATAAAGTTCGCAATCAAAAAACCTATCGCAATGCCGTACCCACCCAATCTATTTTAACAATTACTTCCAATGTGGTGTATGGCAAAATGACCGGAAATACCCCCGATGGACGTAAAGCAGGTGAACCTTTTGCACCTGGAGCAAACCCCCTTCATGGACGGGATAGTAACGGTGCGATCGCATCCTTTGCTTCTGTGGCAAAACTGCCTTATGAACACGCTCAAGATGGGATTTCTTACACCTTCTCTATTATTCCGAAAGCGTTAGGTAAAACCTTAGAGGATCAAGTTAATAACCTAACGGGAATGTTGGATGGATATTTCTATGATGGCGGACATCATATTAATGTTAATGTCTTGGATAAAGAGATGCTAATTGATGCGATGAATCATCCTGAAAACTATCCTCAACTTACCATTCGGGTTTCTGGATATGCGGTGAATTTCATTAAATTAACTCGTGAACAACAGTTAGACGTGATTAAACGCACATTCCATGATCGGTTTTAGTCGAATGATTCTAGGGATTTAACCTTAGACAATATTAACTATCGTAGAGACGTTGCATGCAACGTCTCTACGATGGTTTTAGGGGATAATCTACAGATAGTTGATCGGATCGTTAATCACTTTTTTCCATCCCCTATTTTCGCTTCTGTTCCCTGTTACCTGCTATTACAAATCGTGACAATGAGTTAAAAAACGTTAAGTTGTGGTTCCCTTTCTGCCGTTTTTATTAGATGATCTAAAATAGGAATCTAGGGGGTAAACCTCAACAATCCTTAATCTAAATTTAAGGAAAAATTAATCTCGACCGATATTTGACTCTGGAAAATTCCAAATTAAACAATAGCTGGGGTAACAAAAGAAAGCTGAAGTAATTCTTAAGGAGATTTCTGTCCGTTTAATTACAGAATTAGAATCATTACCAACCCAAACTAAACAACAAAACAGTCAATTTTGGCGCATGAATTGTCACAATAATTCTGTAGGTAAACGAGCGAACACATCAAAGTTTTATTGCTAGAGGAATTTTAGGAATGAATACAAAAAATTATGCAACCCTAGATGGTAACGAAGCCGTTGCCCGTGTTGCCTATCGTTTAAGTGAAGTGATCGCCATTTATCCGATCACGCCTTCCTCACCAATGGGAGAATGGGCTGATACTTGGGCTTCTGTGGGTGATAAAAACCTGTGGGGAACGGTTCCAGCCGTTGTGGAAATGCAAAGCGAAGGGGGAGCAGCCGGAGCCATTCATGGTGCCTTACAAGCAGGTTCCCTCACCACCACCTTTACCGCTTCCCAAGGGCTAATGTTAATGCTCCCCAACCTCTACAAAATTGCGGGAGAGTTAACCTGTGCCGTGATCCAAGTCGCTGCTCGCTCCTTAGCCGCCCAAGGGTTATCAATTTTTGGCGATCACAGTGACGTCATGGCCGCCAGAGCCACAGGGTTTGCTTTGTTGTGTTCGGCTTCGGTGCAAGAAGCCCAGGATATGGCGTTAATTGCCCAAGCCGCCACTTTAGAAGCACGGGTTCCGTTTATTCACTTTTTTGACGGATTTCGCACCTCTCATGAAGTTCAAAAAATTGATTTGTTAGATGAGAGTGTGATGCGAGACATGATCGATGATCAATACGTTTATGAACATCGTAACCGGGCGTTAACCCCTGACCGTCCCGTACTGCGAGGCACGGCCCAAAACCCGGATGTCTATTTCCAAGCCAGAGAAACCGTTAACCCGTTTTATGCCAAAACCCCGGAAATTGTACAACGGGCAATGGATAAATTCGGACAACTGACAGGACGGAATTATAAACTATTTGAATATCACGGCGCACCCGATGCCGAAAAAGTGATTATTCTCATGGGTTCCGGTTGCGAAACCGTTCATGAAACCGTCGATTATTTGAACGCTCAAGGAGAAAAATTAGGAGTCTTAAAAGTTCGGTTATACCGTCCTTGGAAGGGAGAACAATTAGTTGCAGAACTGCCAGAAACCGTCAAAGCGATCGCTGTTTTAGATCGAACTAAAGAACCCGGTTCTAGTGGGGAACCTCTCTATTTAGATGTGGTTACGGCTGTTCAAGAAGTGATGTTAGGAGATAACGAGGATCTTAAAGCTAAGATTAAAAACCTTAAAACTTTAGTCGGCGGTCGTTACGGCTTATCCTCTAAAGAATTTAACCCGGCAATGGTTAAAGGAATTTTTGATAATTTAGCTCAAACTAAACCCAAAAATCACTTTACCATCGGCATCAATGATGATGTTAGCCAAACCTCGTTAGAATACGATCCTAACTTCTCCACCGAACCCGATAACGTCGTCCGGGCAATGTTCTATGGGTTAGGCGCCGATGGAACCGTTGGCGCGAATAAAAACTCGATTAAAATTATTGGGGAAGAAACCGATAATTACGCCCAAGGATATTTTGTTTATGACTCTAAAAAATCCGGTGCTGTTACCGTTTCTCACCTGCGGTTTGGCCCGCAACCGATCCGGTCAATTTATTTAATTAGCCAAGCCAATTTTATCGGATGCCATCAATGGACATTTATCGAAAAATTAGACGTTCTTAAATGTGCGATGGACGGCACAACGTTCTTATTAAATAGTCCCTATGGCCCCGATGAAGTTTGGGATCATTTGCCCTTAGAAATTCAAGAAACCATCATCCGAAAAAATATCAAGCTTTATGTAATTAATGCCAACCAAGTCGCCCGCGATACAGGGATGGGCAACCGCATTAATACCATTATGCAGGTGTGTTTCTTTGCCTTAGCGAAGGTTTTACCACGGGAAGAAGCGATCTATCAAATTAAAAAAGCGATCGAAAAAACCTACGGTAAAAAAGGTGCAGAAATTGTCCGCTTAAACTTAAAAGCCGTTGACGATACCCTAGAACATCTTTATGAAGTCAACGTTGCTCAAGCCAATAGTTCCCTCCGCCGAGGTTTACCCGTTCCTGATGGAGCTCCCGCCTTTGTTAAAGAAGTCGAAGGCATGATGATCGCCGGACGAGGAGATGAACTACCTGTTAGTAAACTCCCCTGTGATGGTACTTATCCCACCGGAACCTCCAAATGGGAAAAACGCAATATTGCTCAAGAGATCCCCGTTTGGGACGCCGATGTCTGTGTGCAGTGTGGCAAATGTATTATGGTTTGTCCCCATGCGGTTATTCGGGGTAAAGCTTATGATGCAGCCGTGTTAGAAAACGCTCCCGCCAGCTTTAAATTTACCGACGTTAAAGATAAAGCCTTTGGCGGTGAAAAATTCACCATCCAAGTCGCTCCCGAAGATTGTACCGGATGCGGTGTGTGTGTGGATGTTTGTCCGGCTAAAAATAAATCCATGCCGTCGAAAAAAGCCATTAATATGGCCCCTCAGTTACCCTTACGGGAACAAGAAGCGACAAATTGGGATTTCTTCCTCAGTATTCCTAACCCCGATCGGTTAAAATTACGGCCAGACCTGATCCGTCAACAACAATGGCAAGAACCGTTATTTGAGTTTTCGGGTGCTTGTGGCGGTTGTGGTGAAACCCCCTATGTCAAATTAGTCACACAGTTATTTGGCGATCGCATGATGGTTGCTAACGCCACCGGATGTTCGTCTATTTATGGCGGGAACTTACCGACAACGCCTTGGACACAAAACGTTGATGGACGGGGCCCCGCTTGGGCAAATAGTTTATTTGAAGATAACGCGGAATTTGGCTTAGGGTTCCGTATGTCCATTGACAAACACACTGGGTTTGCTATGGAACTGTTACAAAAACTCGGTGGTGAAGTTGGGGATAATTTAGTGAGCCAAATTCTCAATAACTCGCAAAAATCAGAAGCGGATATTTGGGAACAACGGCAACTCGTCGCTGAACTTAAACAAAAATTACAGGGAAATCATTCCCCCGATGCCCAACAATTATTGAGTTTAGCTGATTATTTAGTCAAAAAATCCGTTTGGATTATTGGGGGAGATGGTTGGGCTTACGATATTGGTTATGGTGGCTTAGATCATGTCATCGCCAGTGGTCGCAACGTCAATATTTTAGTGTTGGATACGGAAGTGTATTCCAATACGGGTGGACAGTCCTCGAAAGCCACTCCACGCGGCGCCGTTGCCAAGTTTGCGGCTGGGGGTAAACCGTCACCCAAGAAAGACTTAGGCTTAATTGCCATGACCTACGGTAACGTTTATGTGGCGAGTGTGGCGATGGGCGCACGGGATGAACATACCCTGAAAGCGTTCTTAGAAGCGGAAGCCTATGACGGGCCATCGATTATTATTGCCTATTCTCACTGTATTGCTCACGGGATTAACATGGCAACGGCCATGAGTCATCAAAAAGAACTGGTTGAAAGCGGTCGTTGGTTATTGTATCGCTACAACCCCGAACTCAAAGAACAAGGCAAAAATCCGTTAATTTTGGATTCTAAATCACCGAAGAAAACCGTTGAACCTTCGATGTATGCGGAGAACCGTTTCAAAATGCTCACCAAGAGCAAACCCGCCGACGCCAAACGGTTATTACAAGAAGCTCAACAGGACGTTAATACCCGTTGGAAACTGTATGAATACATGGCCGCTCGTTCTGTAGAAACCAATGGTCATCATGGTCATGGAAACGGCCATTCAGAGGCAAAATCGACCCCACCCTCTGAAACAAAACCCCCTGAAACTATACCTGTATAAATGAGGAACCGGATTTCTAACTAACTGTTAGTTATCCTTACAATCTAGGAAAAGAAACCCGGTTTCTCACCCACTGAAATCAACAATTAGAGTTCAGAAATCGGGTTTCTCACTAACAGTTAGTTGAAATCTACATAAGAATTAAGAAGGGTAATTCGTAATTCTTAATTCTTAATTCCTAATTCCTATCCCATCTGCAAACCGAGGACGAAAAAACAATGGATTTATCAACAACATATCTCGGCTTAAATTTACGGACTCCCATCGTTCCTTCTGCTGCGGCTCCCCTTTCAGAAGATATTGATAATGTTAAACGCCTAGAAGATGCTGGGGCGGCGGCGGTGGTTTTACATTCCTTATTTGAGGAACAATTACTCCGAGAAAAATTTGAACTGCACCATCATTTAGAATACGGAACGAATAGCTTTGCAGAAGCCTTAAGTTATTTCCCCGAACCCGATGAATATCACGTTGGGCCAGAACTGTATTTAGAACATATTCGTCAAGCGAAAGAATGCACGAATATTCCGATTATTGCCAGTTTAAACGGCTTTTCTTCAGGGGGTTGGGTAGAATATGCTCAATTGATGCAACAAGCTGGGGCTGATGCAATTGAATTAAACGTTTATTATGTTCCTACAGACTTTGATTTAACTGGAGAACAAGTCGAACAAAACTATCTGAATACCCTCCGAGAAGTTAAAGCAGAAGTGACCATTCCCGTTGCGTTAAAAGTGAGCCCTTATTTTAGCAATATGGCGAATATGGCTAAACAATTTTGCGATGCTGGGGCGGATGGTTTAGTGTTATTTAATCGTTTCCTGCAACCAGATATTAACCCTGAAGAATTAATTGTTGAACCAGGTTCCATTTTAAGCAGTCCCCATGATATGCGTTTACCCATGCGTTGGATTGCAATTTTATATGGTCGAATTAACGCTGATTTAGCTTGTACCAGTGGGGTTCAACGGGGTCATGATGCCATTAAAATGTTAATGGCTGGAGCAAAAGTCACTCAAGTTTGTTCCGCATTACTTCGACATGGTTTTAATTATATTAAAGTCATGGAAGATGACATGAAACACTGGATGGAAGAACACGAATATGAGTCCGTGAAACAAATGCAGGGTTCTATGTCTCAACTCCATTGTGAGGATGAATCTGCCTACGAACGTGCTCAATACATGAAGACAATTACCTCTTATAAACTGGGTCATAGTTTAGTTTAACGGTTTCTTGTTCCCTGGTTCTACCGGGGAACTCCTGATGGAGGCTCTGCCTCTATTATATTTATTGTAGGCAGAGCCTACGTTTAGGACTCCTGGGTAGAACCCAGGAACCAGTGTTAATATAAGTGTTATTTAGAAATTTATTAAAAAAATTATTATGAAATTTGTTGATGAATATCGGGATGCTAAATTAGCTCAGGATTATGCCAAAGCGATCGCAGCTATTACCACAAAACCTTGGACAATTATGGAAATTTGTGGAGGACAAACTCACTCCATTGTTAAATATGGAATTGATGAGTTATTACCTTCAGAAATTACTTTAATTCATGGCCCAGGTTGTCCCGTTTGTGTGACGGATATTCATATTATTGATCAAGCCATTGCTCTGGCTTCTTTACCTAATATTATTCTCTGTTCCTTTGGCGATATGTTACGGGTTCCAGGGAGTGAAAAAGACCTCTTAAGTATTAAAGCAACTGGGGCAGATGTTAGAATTGTTTATAACCCTTTAGACTGTTTAAAAATTGCCCAACAAAACCCCGCAAAAGAAGTAATTTTCTTCGCTGTTGGTTTTGAAACCACCGCCCCAACAACCGCAATGGCTGTTTATCAAGCTGCTCAAAATAACATTAAGAATTTCTCCCTGTTAGTTTCCCATGTGCTTGTTCCTCCAGCGATGGAAGCTATCTTATCGAGTCCTAATTGTCAAGTTCAAGGCTTCTTAGCGGCGGGTCATGTTTGTACGATTATGGGATATACCGAATATGAACCGATTGTTGAAAAATATCAAATTCCTATTGTGGTAACAGGGTTTGAACCTGTTGATATTTTACAGGGAATTTATTTCTGTATTCAACAACTAGAAAACAGCGAATATAAACTCGAAAATCAATATAATCGTTCCGTGCGTCGAGAAGGAAATGAAACCGCTAAAACCATTATTCACGAAATCTTTGAAATTGTCCCTCGTCAATGGCGAGGTTTGGGTGAAATTCCCCAAA
>NZ_JBJUDF010000026.1:0-4680 GCF_046067725.1 Planktothrix sp. | reverse complement strand
TGGAGGCGGTGAGCGGCCAGACTCTGGGCGCCTATCTGGCCGAGAATGTGTTCAAGCCCTTGTCCATGCACAGCACGGGCTTCCCGTTGAGTGAACAGATGCAGGCCCGGGTAAGTGGCTTCCATGCCCGCAGTCCGGAAGGTGAACTCTCACCCATGCCGTTTGCCATGCCCGCAGAGCCTGAATTCGAGATGGGCGGGGGCGCGCTGTATGGCACGGCGCAGGACTATCTCGAATAAAGATCTAATTCTAAGATACCAAATTTCAGGCGAAAATACAAGAGCAACGGTATTAACAGAATCTGACCCTCAAGGCGGACATTTTGCGGCTTATTTGTTACCTGCAATTCGTTATAATCCCAATCAAATTATCCCCAAAGACGTTATCTTTTTAATGGATACTTCAGGTTCGCAAGAAGGAGAACCTTTAAAGAAATCTAAAGAATTAATGAAACGGTTTATTCAAGGATTAAATGCTGAAGATACCTTTACTATTATTGATTTTGCCAATAGCACTAATACGTTATCTGAAACTCCTTTAGAAAATACCCCAACTAACCGAGAAAAAGCACTTAATTATATTAATCAATTAGAAGCGAATGGCGGGACAGAATTATTAAATGGAATTCAAGCGGTAATGCGCTTTCCTTCTCCCCCAACGGGTCGGTTACGCAGTATTGTTTTATTGACCGATGGTTATATTGGAAATGATTCTGAAGTCATTGCTGAAGTGCAAAACAAACTTAAACCCGGAAATCGATTGTATTGTTTTGGGGTGGGAAGTTCCGTCAATCGATTTTTACTCAATCGTTTAGGAGAAATGGGACGAGGAACAGTACAAATTGTTCGTCAAGATGAATCGACCGAAACCGTCATTGAAACCTTTTTTAAACAGATTAATAACCCGATTTTAACCGATATTGAAATCACTTGGCAAGGGGAAGGATTAAAACCCGAAATTTACCCAATCACCTTATCAGATTTATTTGATAACCAACCTTTAGTGTTATTTGGACGCAAATCAGATCGACGTAATGGGTTATTAAGAATTACAGGAACAACAGCAAACGGCGATCGCTATGAACAAACGTTACCTGTTAATTTTCCCAATCTTAATACTAACGAATCTAGTAATATTGCGATTGCTAAATTATGGGGACGAGCTAAAATCAAAGAACTGATGAATCAAATGTTTTCCTGGGAAACAAAATCTGGAGTTGATGAGGTAACACGCACCGCTTTATCCTATCAATTACTATCAAATTATACAGCATTTGTTGCGGTGAGTGAAGAAGTTCGAGTTGATGCAAATGGAACCCGTCATACCGTCGAAGTTCCGATAGAATTACCCGAAGGTGTCAGTTATGAAGGAATTTTGGGCACGCCTGAAACTTCTCAACTTCAATCTACAAATTCGATGGCGATCGGACGAGTGCGTTCAGCATCAGGTTACAATCATTATAGTAGCCAAAGAACTCCAGAACTTGCACCTGCTCCCTCTCAATTTCAAGGTGTAGATATCCTCGATACAAGGCTAAATGCAGCTAGAAATGTGGGTTCTACCATTGCAGTGATTCAACTAATAGGAATTAGCGATCGCACGCTTTTAGATGACTTAAATCGTTATTTACAAGGGTTAAATTTATCGATTCCAATGAATGGAAAAATTAGTTTTGAAATGATTGTTGATCAAGGCAATGTCCAACGAGCAATTTTTGATGACCTTGACTTTAATTTAGATTTAGATGATAATCAAAAAGAAGCGATCATTATTGATCAGATTCGACGATCACTATTAACTTGGCAACCTCCAACTTCAGTTAGTGGAAAGATCAGAATCACCTTAGAATTAAAAGCAACAAAATCCTAAATTTCATGAACAATCTGAGATCAATTTCAACCTTAAATCAAAGCTATCCCCTCAGTATTGCTCCCATGATGGATCGCACTGATCGCCATTATCGTTATTTTATGCGACAAATCACCCGGCGAACGTTACTTTATACTGAAATGGTGACAACCGCAGCGATTTTGCATGGAGATCATGAAAAATTATTGAGCTTTTCTCCCGAAGAAAAACCCTTAGTTTTACAATTAGGAGGAGATAACCCTAATCATCTTGCGACCTGCGCTAAAATAGCAGAAGATTGGGGATATGATCAAGTTAATTTAAACGTTGGGTGTCCAAGTGATCGCGTTCAAAATGGCAATTTCGGAGCGTGTTTAATGGCGCAGCCAGAATTAGTTGCAAAAGCCATAGAAGCCATGCAAAAAGTGGTTCAAATTCCTGTCACCGTTAAACATCGAATTGGTATTGATGACCGGGATAGTTATGAAGATATGGCGGATTTTGTTAGAATCGTTTCTGAAGCCGGATGTCAACAATTTACAGTTCATGCTCGTAAAGCGTGGTTACAGGGTTTAAGTCCTAAAGAAAACCGCACTATTCCCCCCTTACGCTATCAAGAAGTACATCGATTAAAACAAGAATTTCCCCATTTATTGATTGAAATTAATGGTGGGTTTAAAACCTTAACAGAAGTTAAAGAACAATTGCAATTTGTGGATGCAGTTATGATCGGACGTGCTGCTTATGATCACCCCTATTTATTTGCAATAGCAGATCAAGAAATCTATGGAGAAAAAACACCCCCTCTGACTCGCCGAGAAGTTATAGAATCGATGTATCATTATATTGACTATTGGCTACAAAAAGGGGTAAAATTAAATAGTATGACTCGCCATTTATTAGAGATATTTGCAGGACAACCGGGAACAAAAGTTTGGAAACGATATATGAGTGAAAATGCCCATCTTCCAGGTGCAGGGGTCGAAGTTCTTCAGCAAGCTTTAGAAAAAGTTTCAAGTTGATATACAATTATTGAGAGTGTATTCGTTTAAGTATTCCTGATTTAGCAAAATAAGGTTGATTTTCTGATGGGGAAATACGACCCAGACCCGGAATTTTTGATTCATCAGGGGGAGGAAGAGGTGCTGTTAAAGGTTGGGTAATATCACGTCCGACTAATCGTTTAGATAAACGAGAAATCCGAGGATTTTGTCGCATCTGAGTTTCATTCATACCATAAATGTGCAGATCAACATATTGTTGAGCGATCGGATCATATAGATGTTCTTTCATGATGCCTTCCAGTTGAAACCCTGTTTTGGTTAAAACTGCATGGGCGGGATGATTATAACTATAACTATAGGCATAAAAACGATGCAAATGATAAGCATTAAAAATTAAATCTCCCATTAAGATGCAACTCTCAATCCCATAGTAAATAGAACGATGTTTTTCCTCAAAAATTCCAATTAACAGTTCAGCCCTTTTATGGAGAGCACTATAGTCGGCGGCGGCAATAATTCCAATGATGCCATGATGTTTATGAATTATTAAACATTCTAAATAACCACTTTCGGCAGGTGTTAAACGGGATCTTTTGATTAATTTTTCTCTAACTTTTTCTACAGTTTTTGCTGTATCATTCAAACGAAATAAACGCCTAAACTCATAAGAAGAATACATTTTTTCAAATAGAAAATCGGCATCATCGGGAGTGGTGCGTTTGAGAGTTAGAGAACATCCTTGATGCAGAATGAGAGGATTTAAAGTCATAGCGTTATAGCAGGGAACAGTTAACAAAACATAGAGAATTACAATAAACCGGGGTAAAACGTTTGATAAAACCAAGTAAAATTCTGTTGAATTGTGGTTTCAAAACGCTTAGGTAGCGGATAATTAACTAATGGCTGATGAGGATTATAGGGTTCTTCGACATATTTACCAAAAGACTGGGAATAATTAGATAATTCAAAATTAATTAAGGTTAAATTCGGTGTAATGGGTTGGAGGTTTAACCAGGTGAATAATTCTGTTAAGACTTCTTGAGGATTTGTCATTAAATGCTCGTAGACTACAAAAAATAACCGTTCTTGTAAACTCATTTCTAAGTCTTGGATTTGTTCTAAAGCCTTAAGACCTGAACCGATAATCCCTGGAGGAATGAATAATTGTTGAGCGCGTTCTGCTCGTGAAAGAGAGGCTAATTTTTCAGGAAAATCTAATAGTAATGTTTGTTGATGTTGAGTTTCTATTGCTCCATAGATTTGACTTAATTCTCTGACAAAAACGACCATTTTAAAATCAGGATCAATTAAATGAACCAACTCTAAATGTTCCAACCACTGGGGATGAAAATCAACAATCCAAGGTTGAGAAATCGGTTCAGACCATCCGTTGATAAACCCTCTCATTCCTAAGAGTGATCGCTCCATTGTCCCCTGAAAGTCTTGATTTAATTGGTTAATTAATTCGGGGTTAGTGGTCAAAAAATCGCGAAAGTTCAGCAGTAAATCACAAAGAGGCGATCGCCAAGAATTACTATGAATTTCAGGATGTTGAGCTAACAGTTGACTGACAAAAAACATCCCAGAGCAAGGAAGTCCGGTTAAATAAAGATAACGATGATGAAGCATAAAAAATTGTTGAAATTGTTAGGAATTGTTAAAGAAACCCGATGTCTTGAAGAAACCGGGTTTCGGGATGTATTCGTTAATTAAGGGTAAAAGAATTGGCGGTAATTGAGTTAGCGGGAACACCGATTAAAGTGGCTAAAAGTTCATTATTTGCTGCGACTTGAATCAAGGTATTTCCAGCTTGAGTTCCACTGCCTTG
>NZ_JBJUDF010000025.1:0-2551 GCF_046067725.1 Planktothrix sp. | reverse complement strand
CACATGAGTGCCTAACCCTTGTTGCCAACGTTTTAATAACCAGTTTGTATAATTATCAATTAAATGAACGGGTAAACCCAAAACCGGAAAACGACTGAGACTAGAATCATAAGGCAAAATCGTTTGACTCATTATGGACTTTAGTAACCTCACACACATTATTATAAGATTAGCGGATTTTGTCACCAAAATTTCACATTTTCGGAATCCACAAATTTTATAATTTTTCCTCCTGCTTCTTGAGCTAACACAATGGCATCTGGCATTTCTCCTGATGGTTGGGACTGTGAACGGCAAGTTGAAGAAAAAATCGACTCGTTTTCAGGTCGTTGAGTGTTAGGTTAATTAAACCTTGTCAAAAATTCATTAACAGTAATAATTTCAATATTTTCAAAGGGATTTAATATCAATAAATCTTGATCTCCTGTAATAATTAAATCGGCTTTTCCACTTACAGCTAATTCTAAAAATTTATTTTCTTTAGGATCTCGACAAGTAGTAATTGTTTCTGTAATATTAATTACTTCTGCTTTTTGTTGTAAACTTCCAATAAAATTTAACCTTTTTTCTCAAGATACATATTTATCAAATTTAGGGCGTATCAAGGTTTTACAAATTTCGGCAAAAGTGCTATCAGACATTAAAAGAATTTGGCTTTCAGTCACAATATCGAAAACCTGTTGAGCTTTCGATGCTGATAACAACAGACCACTAATAAAAATATTCGTATCTATAACAATTCTCAGTTTATTTATCTTCTAATAACTTAGCTAAAATTTCAGGGGTTAAACCATTAACTTTAGCTTCTTCTCTCACTTGTTTAACTATTTCATCAAAACTAGATGGCTTTAATAAGCCTTTCAGAATCAGGTTACAAACCCAAATCGCTTTTTCTTGTTGATTAATATCAGCTTCTTGGTAAAGTTGTGCTATTTCATTGTCAACTTTAATCGTAATTGTTTCCATGGGGTACTCCTAATTGATGACCTAATATTGATGTTTCCATTTTAATCTCCCAAGCTGAATTCCCGCGTGGGCGGGAATGACAGCTTCTCAATCTTGACAGCCAACGGTTAACCCATTGATTTTAAAGCCTTTAATGCTTCTAAGGGTTGTACCATTCCCCACCCCCAACGGTTATCGGGGCGTTGTTCTTCTCCACCTGGATGATAGGCGGTTTTCTTTAAAACATCAATAATCTTACTTAAGGGAGCTTGAGGATAGGCGGACATTAATAAAGCCGCAACTCCAGCGATGTGGGGGGTGGCCATTGATGTTCCATCCATGTAGGTATATTGAAAAACGCCGTTATCGAGTTTGACAGGGGGAATACAGGAATACACCTGGGCTCCGGGGGCGGACACATCGGGTTTTGTGACCCAGGTATTAGGAGCATCCGCAGGAAAAACTAAACTGGCGCCACTGCTAAAAAACGTAATTCCTAGATTATTGGTTTCAATTTGTTCGACAGCACCCACAGAAAAGGCATTATAAGCATTCCCTGGAGAACTGGTATTTCCATGATTTTCATTTCCAATGGCGACAACGGGTAAAATTCCGTATTGATTAACTAAAATATCAAAGATTTGGGGAAATAAGGGTTCATAGTAACTTAATCCCAAGGACATATTAATAATTTTTGCCCCTTTTTCAACCGCCCAAGAAATCCCTTCGACTAAGGTTAATAATGTCGATTCTCCAACTAAGACTCCAGCAACAATTAAATCAGCTTGAGGGGCGACACCAATGGAGATTCCATCTTCGGTTTTTCCCCCTGCAATAGTGCCACAAACGTGGGTTCCATGTTGTCCACTATCAAAACTGGGAGAAGCTGTAATTCGACGTCCTAAAGGGTCAATAACAATAAAATCTTTGACTCGTCCTTTTAAGGCGGGATGGTCTCCCTGTACACCCGAATCTAACACCGCAACGGTAACATTTTGTCCTTGGGTTGTTTCCCAAACTTTGGGAATTTCTAACCGCTTTAATCCCCAAGTCAGTTTATCTTCTAATTCTTGTTTTTCTAATCCAGAATAATCGATTTCTTTAGGTTCAATTAAATGAATATTTTGGTTAGGAAGAATGGCAATAACTTCAGGATGTTCAGCGAGAATGGGTAAGCTTTGACGAGTGACTTCAATTTGGGTAATGGGTAAACTTCCTTGACCAACGGGTGCTGTATAAAAGGATTGACGAGTTGCGCTTTGATAATCATTTATAATCTGATTAGAAATCGATTGATTATTTTGAGCTTGTTGTTTAAGGGTATCAAAATAAGCGGCTGTTCCCGGTTGAGGCATTGACCCCGGAGACAGTAAACCTCGATAAATCACAATTGCATCTTTTCTAGCATCGGGATGACTGTGAGCTAAAAAGGGTTGAAAAGCAGGAGAAATTTTAGATTGAGTTGTCATTTTAGGTAGACTCCGTTTTAATAATCCTCAAACCCAGTGTACTGATTTAATTTTCTAGGGGATAGAGGGAAATTTCCTTACCGGATATTGGTCTTCCTTTTCAAGCTCAAATTTTCAGGTTCAGGCTAATTTTAACC
>NZ_JBJUDF010000024.1:0-21681 GCF_046067725.1 Planktothrix sp. | reverse complement strand
GAGTCGGTCTTTCTTTTTGTGGGGGGAAACCTGGCGACGAGTTACGTCTGAGTCCCTGTCTAACCAACCTATTCTTCCTTATCCCTTCGCGTTAACCGAAACCGAATTCTCGACTCAACCGATTTTACAAAATCTAGGGTTATCAAAGGTTTTACCTAATCTATTATCGGAAAAAATTATAGCATTACCAACAGATATTTCTGAAGATTTTGGAGAACTCAAACCCATTTATTTTACCGCAACAGATATTTCTAAATCCTATCTCTATCCTTGGGAAATAACAGGAATTTCTCTTAATCCTAAACAAGCCTTTCAATTTTTGCAATCTCTACCTTTAGGAACCGTTATTAATTCTGAGTCTAACTTGGGGGAAGATTTACGATTTTGGTCACATCTGACTCGTTGGAGTTTAGATTTATTAGCTCGATGTAAATTTTTACCCGGATTAATTCAACAATCTGATCAAACTATTATTGCACAATGGCAACCCCTTCTCGATAGTGCCATTGACCAAGCTCGATTATTACGATTTTCTAAACAAATGCCAACGGCTTGTCGAATGATTCAGGAGTTAAAAACCAGGGAAGTTTTAGACATTAATATCCCTTCATCTCCCCAGGAAATCATCATTGATTTTTTAGGAACAATTATCGATGCACAGGTCAGAATGATTGCTGAAGAAGTGGAGAGAAAAGCAAGTGCTAATGTAACTTTACTTCCTCCAACGCTACAAGCTTGGTTACAAGGATTAGGAAAAGAAGAAAATAAAATTCAGGCGGAATTAACCGAAATTGAATCCTTAGAAACTGTCTTAAAAAATTGGACTTCTCCCCTACAATATTCTTTATCAGAACCTAATTTATTTACAACCGCCTTTCAGTTACATCCCCCTGAAGAAAATTCTCAAGATTGGTACTTAGAATATTGTCTGCAAGCGATTGATGATCCTGAATTTATTATCAATACTACTATAATTTGGAGTCACCCCGTTGAGTTTTTACCCTATCGTGGGCGAACCATTAAACATCCCCAGGAAACCTTATTAAAAGGCTTAGGTTTAGCCTCTAAATTATATCCGGTCATTGAATCCAGTTTACAGCAAGCACGTCCCCAAGGTTGTACTTTAAATCCATTACAAGCTTATGAATTTCTGAAAAGCTATGCTTGGCGTTTTACTGATAGCGGGTTAGGAATCATTTTACCTCCTAGTTTAGCAAATCGAGACGGGTGGGCTAGTCGGTTAGGGTTAAGTATTAAAGCAGAAACGCCTCAATTAAAAACCCATGAACGCTTAGGATTAAAAAGTTTATTAAACTTTAAATGGCAACTTTCTATTGGTGGACAAACCTTGACTAAAGCTGAATTTGATCGCTTAGTTGCAAAACAAAGTCCATTAGTTGAAATTAAGGGAGAATGGGTGGAATTACGACCGTCAGATATTAAAGCGGCAAAAGCATTTTTTAGTCAGCGTAAAGATGAAATGACTCTTTCCTTAGAAGATGCGCTGCGACTTGCAACTGGAGATAGTCAAGTCATTGATAAGTTACCTGTTGTTAATTTTGAAGCAGGCGGAAAATTACAAGAATTATTAAATACTTTAACTAATAATCGCAGTTTAGAACCCATTCCCAATCCTAAACAGTTTAAAGGCGAGTTACGACCGTATCAAGCCAGAGGTGCAGGGTGGTTATCTTTCCTAGAAAAATGGGGGTTAGGGGCGTGTTTAGCTGATGATATGGGGTTAGGTAAAACCATAGAATTTATTGCTTTTTTACTGTATCTTCAAGAACAAAATAGTTTAGAAAACCCTGTATTATTGGTTTGTCCTACATCAGTTTTAGGAAATTGGGAACGGGAAGTTAAGCGGTTTAGTCCGACGTTAAAGGTGATGGTTCATCATGGCGATAAACGGTCTAAAGGTAGGAATTTTGCTAAAGCCATTCAAGATAAAAATTTAGTAATTACCAGTTATCCTTTAACCTTCCGAGATGAAAAGGAATTACAGGGAGTTACTTGGCAAGGTTTGGTATTAGATGAAGCCCAAAATATTAAAAATCCTGATGCAAAACAATCTAAAACGGTTAGAAATATCAACGCATCGTTTAAAATCGCCTTAACAGGAACTCCGGTAGAAAATCGGTTAGCTGAATTGTGGTCAATTATGGATTTTTTGAATCCAGGGTATTTAGGACAACGAGCATTTTTTCAACGACGGTTTGCAATTCCGATTGAAAAATATGGAGATACAGACTCGTTAAAAATTTTGCGATCGCTGGTTCAACCGTTTATCTTACGTCGTCTGAAAACCGATAAAGATATTATTCAAGATTTACCGGAAAAACAGGAAAATACAGTTTTTTGTCCGTTAACTACTGAACAAGCAACCCTGTATCAAAAAATTGTAGATGACTCTTTACAAAAAATTGATGAGGCGCAGGGAATTCAACGTCACGGCATGATTTTAGCATTATTAGTAAAGCTGAAACAGGTTTGTAATCATCCAGTCTTATTAGAAAGTAAAGTTAAAACTTCCAAAAAATCAGAAAAACCTGAATTAATTAAAACCCAATATTCAGGAAAATTACAACGGTTAACGGAAATGTTAGATGAGCTTTTAGCAGAAGGCGATCGCGCTTTAATTTTTACCCAATTTGCTGAATGGGGAAAATTATTACAACCTTATTTAGAACATTATTTTAAGCGCGAAATCCTATTTTTATATGGAAGTACCCGCAAAAACCAACGGGAAGAAATGATTGATCGCTTTCAAAATGATCCGCAAGCTCCACCGATTATGATATTATCGTTAAAAGCGGGAGGAGTGGGTTTAAATTTAACCCGTGCGAATCATGTTTTTCATTTTGATCGCTGGTGGAACCCAGCGGTAGAAAATCAAGCCACAGACCGAGTATTTAGAATTGGTCAAACTCGGAATGTACAGGTTCATAAATTCGTTTGTACCGGAACTTTAGAAGAAAAAATTAATGATTTAATCGAAAGTAAAAAAGCCTTAGCTGAACAGGTTGTCAGTGCTGGAGAAGATTGGTTAACGGATTTAGATACGGATCAACTCAGAAATCTATTAATATTAGATCGGAATTCTATTATTGAGGAAGAAGAGGAATAATTCAATAAAATTGTTAGATTTTTGTTATTCAAAGGAGTGATTTATGGTAGATTCTACCCTGGAAGCTAACCAAGAATGGTGGTCACAACAATGGTTAGATTTATTAGATAAATATCGGTTTAAAAAACGCTTAGAACGAGCTCGAAATTATGCTAGACAGGGAAATGTCTTAAATATTGAATTTAAAGACCAGAAAGTTTTAGCTCAGGTTCAGGGCACTCAACCGGAACCCTACACTGTGTCCTTGTGGTTAGATCAATTTAGTGATGAAGAATGGAATTATATTATTGAAACTTTATCACAACGGGCAATTTTTAGCGCTAAATTATTAGCAGGAGAAATGCCCCAGGATATTGAGGATGTATTTGCCGCCAATGGGTTAAGATTGTTTCCCTTTTCTTTAGATAATGTTCACTCTCAATGTAGTTGTCCTGACAAAGCTAACCCCTGCAAACATATTGGTGCGGTTTATTATATGTTGGGCGATCGCTTCAGTGAAGATCCGTTTGTTTTATTTCAACTTCGAGGCAGAACCCAAGAACAAATTATTACAACTTTACGACAACTGCGGGGTCAAAATGAAGAGAATATTAATGTTTCTAACTTAGAAACAAAAACGGTAAAATCTAACCCTGATTCTCCTAACCTGAATCAATTTTGGAATTACACCGAACAACTTGATTCCGCTTTAGTTGTAATTACACCTCCTCCAAGTTCTGAAACCGTGCTGGATGTTTTAGGTGCAATTCCCTTAGCATCCATAGCCGTCACTTCTGCCACTCGTTCTACTTCATCTGCTAGTGATCTTGTGATGCAATATTTAGAAACGATCTATAAAAATGTTAGCCAACAAGCCGTTTTAGCGGCATTGAATCGAGAAGAAACCTAAGGATAACTTAATATTAAAGATTTTCCCTCGGTTTCTATACGTGAAATTACAGAATTTTTATTCACTGTCAAAAAGCTAATTAACGTGAGTGTGATGGGGTAAGTTTTGGCTCAGGACTGGCTCAATCCCAGAAGCTATCAATCTTTTCCTTCCGAGTGTCAGGAAACTAGCTTTTGGGGTTGAATCTTGATTGAGGTCTATCAATTCTTCAATTGATTGAGCAGTGGTTTGGGGATGATTCATTGACCAACTCTATCAATGTGATGAGACTTCATTTCATATTTTTCTTCAGTCGAGTTATCAGATGACATTCCCTTAAATTCGCAGTAACAAATCACGACCATGAGTATCAGTCCCGCAGGTGCTGAGTAAACCATAATGATCAGCTAACTGTTTCATTTGGTTAGTAATTTTAGGGGTGGGTGACCAAGGCTTCGTATGGCGATAGGCATAATACACCTCAACTCCATTGATTCCTAAACGAGCCGCTTCAGCAATTAAGTCGGGTGCTGGACAACGATAACGCCCCGGATGGGCTAAAACCGCTAACCCTCCAGCGTTTTGGATCGCCGCGAGCACTTTTTCCGCCCGATAAGCATCGGTTCCTAAAGTGGTATGACCTTGCAGGTAAGGTTGGAGACAAACCGCCTTCGGATCAAAGGCATAACCCAAAATATGAACATCAACATTCAATAACTGGGCATTAATTTCAACTCCTGTCCATAACTGAGGTACACTATCCGCTTGTTCTGGATGGTTGTCTTTCCAGTGGTCTAACCACTGTTGCGCGTCGTTGTACCCTTGGGTTGTGTGATGATCCGTAATCGTCAGCCCCTTTAACCCAATTTCAATCGCCTGTTGCATGACTTCCTCCGGTTCCAGTTGTCCATCGGAACGTCGGCTATGGAGATGAAAGTTATAAGACGTTGGACAACTTCTAGCATTCAGGGTTTGAAACACCTGTTGTAAACCTAAGCGATCTTGGGCAGGAGGTATCAATAATGACGATTCCACAAACCCTGACTGGATGTGGAAGCACCTCGATAATGACTCAGAAGTTGAAGTTAGATTAACACTCATACCGTCTTAATCTTAATAAACTGTTACCATCACCTACTGTATCGAATTTACTGAGGAGTTGCGACAAGACAGGATTAAAATTTACAGTTGGGGGGGGTGACAACATCCCCGAAAAGCTGATGGGGTAAAGATTGAGCCGAATTGTGGTCAAAAAAAACAGACAGTCAAATTGTTACACGATTGCCTATCAAAAAATATAATTGTAGCAGCCAGCAATAAGATTCACTCCGACCTGCAAACAGGCTGATTCTGAGCCAGGATGAGAAAGCAACTCAAAAAGTTCTACAACTGATTTCACTCCATGACCAAAACTGGATTTTCAGTTGTCGATTTTTTTAATAAAGTAGCGGTGTGATGAGAACCGCTACTGTTATGAATTGGATGAGTAAAGGCTGAGGATATCAACGATATGAGACAAGTTTTAACATAAGCCTTGAGATGTTTTGACATTAATTTCAGCATCGTTTCTTAGTGAAATTGACGACGAGAAGCCAACATTCCACCTAAAGCTAAACCTAAACCCACTAATGTGGTGGGTTCGGGAACCTCTTGAACAGGGGGTTTGGGAGGTTCAACATAGCTGACAAAACTATCACTTCCCCCACCAGTAACTTCAATTCCTTGAACGTGCATTCCGATTTTTAACTGATTAGAATTCAAACTCTTGATCACTTTGTCAAAGTCAGCATCGAACAGTAAACCGAATTTTTCTTTTTGATCAATTCCGGCTTTATTTGCGCCTGGACTGGTTGCTTCAAAACCAAAGCTGTCTACCCAATTTGCAATGTTATTAGATTGAGCTAAATTTTTATTTTCTTGTGTAAAACTAACGTTTCCTACATTAAAATCTGGTGCAAAAGCATTAAAATTCAGTAAGCTATTAGCATCAGAGAATTTAATTTGGCTAATAAAGGAATTTGATAATGCACCTGTATTTTCAATTTGGAACAGAACCTTATTGTTACTGGTTTTGCTGACATTAAAATTGAACTGGCTGACAATCCCATCTCCATTTGTGTTGTCAGAAACTTGAGTGGTGGGATTTAGGAAAATATTGCTAAATCCAAAGGTTTTGGTATCTAGGAGTGTGAAACTGGAGGTTGGAGTTGTTGGAGTTGTGGAAGTTGTCTGTTGATTATTTCCCTTCCCGTTTCCTGTTGTGGAAGTTGGGGTTGTCGGAGTTGTTGTTGTTCCTAGAGTTGTTGTTGTTGGAGTTGTGGAAGTTGTCTGTTGATTATTTCCCTTCCCGTTTCCATTTCCGGCTTGTGCAGGTGCAGCAACCAAGGAGACTGCAACTCCAGCCGCTAATACAGTAGAACCGATAATTTTAGATAATGTGCTTTTCATCTCAGTCTCATCCTTTTTATTTGAGTAGCTTCCATAGAAACAAGGGCTTTGAACTTGGGTTGTTCTGGGTTTCCTTGTTCTACCTTGTACCTTGTTACCAATATGGCGCAAGATTTGTGGAGTTGTCTATAGGTTTTTTGCCAATCGGGGTTATTTTTACAGAAGGTTTACAGTTTTTTGGTGGAAATATAAAGCCACGATAAAATACCTTGTGGGAACCTCTCTGTAAGATATGTAGGCTTTCTATGTTTATGGAATTTCCCTGAAGGTGTAGAGACAAAAGTTGTGAGCTTGATCACGAGTTACTATCAGCATTGATCACCATACGAGTAATAAATAATACTTTTTATTCAGTGATATCCGTAGAAAGTGCACATCAGCATGATTTTTCTTGACTGTCGGAGTTTTTTGGGAGCATTCAATCTCTGAGAAATCATGATTAAGAGGGTTAAAGGGGAATATTGAACCCTTTGAGGGGAATTTGTTGTTGAGATGGACTTAACCCTTTAGATTGTAGAAGAACGCCAAAGTTACCTAAACCGATCGGATCGATGAGAGAATGTAAGCATTCTCGTCGTTGTAAAACTTCCGAAAGAGAATAGTCTGAGGGTTGGGATAACGCCGTGATGCGATCGCCTAAGCCTAACGCCATTAAAAATAAAGCTTGTTGGGTAAACCCATGAAGATGAAGGTTGTAGCGTTCTCCATAACGTTCTAAGGCGGTAAAGTCAACATGGGCGGTTAAATCCTGTTTACCAATATTAATATAGGGATGATTATGATGGCGATGTTGATAATAACATTGTAACGTTCCTTCCCGACGACTGGGCAAGTAATATCGTTGGGCGGGATAACCATAATCAATGGTTAAAATAAAGCCTTGATTTAATTTTGATGCAACCATTTTGATCCAGTCTAAGGCGATTAAATTAACTTCGGTTCGATAACCTTCTGCATAAGCCGGAGAACATAAATCAATCTCAATTAATTTAAAATAGTCTGTGAGTTTTTCGGTTGAAAGTTCAGCGATGGTTTCTTGAAATTTAAGATCTAGGGTCGTTTGAGAATCTACAGTAATATAAACTTCTTGAAGTTGACGATTTTGAACGATAACTTGATGAACCGGAAACGCATCCACTAATTCATTTGAGAAAAAACAGCCAATAATAGTTTCATTTTTAAGCGTCTCTAAATCACACCATTGAATTGATTGGTTAATATTTAACAGATTTTTAAGTTGTTTTTGCTGTTGTTGTTTCAAAAAGGCGGATTTTTCACAAATAAGATAGTTGATTTTGCTGTAAAATTCAGGATATTGTTTTTTTAAAAAGCATAGAATATCGCTGGCTAATAGTCCTTGACCTGCTCCCATTTCGACCAAGGTAAAAGGGTTAGGATAATCCAGAATTTCCCACATTTGAACAAACTGTTCTGCCAACATTTCCCCAAAATCTGAGCCAAAATAAGGAGAGGTAACAAAATCTCCGGTTGCACCGAATTGAGGTTGATTAACGGTATAATAGCCATATTCTGGGTGATATAAAACCCAGTTCATATAATCAGCAAAGGTAATTCTATTTTGAGGATTTTCCTTAATTTTTTGAGCAATAAACTTACATAAATTTAGATTATTTTCAAATTCCATAATCAACAATTAGAGCAGGGGATAGGAAGAAAAGTTTCAAACTATTATCATATTAATAATTTCCTCGTTGTTGTGCTTTAGCACCCAATGAATTAGGGCTGAAGCCCAACAACGGAATACAATTTAAACAGAAACGGGTTCGAGTTGATACCGAATATTGGCATCTTTTAAACGTTTTAACGCTTCTTGTAAGCGATCGCAATCTGCAATCAAACTAATTCTGACATAACCTTCTCCCCCAATTCCAAAGGCATTACCGGGGGTAAAAACAACTCCAGTTTGTTGTAAAACCGTTAGGGCAAAATCTGTTGAATTCATCCCTGGCGGACAGGGAACCCATAAATACATTGTGGCTAAAGTTTTGGGAACTGTCCATCCTAATTCGGCTAATCCTTTAATCAGAAAATCTCGGCGGGTGCGATAGCGTTCTTGAACTTCGTGTAAATAAGAATCGGGTAAACTTAAAGCGGTTTCTGCTGCTGCTTGTAAGGCGGAAAAAACGCCATAATCTAAATTCGTTTTTAACGTTCTTAACCCTTGTAAAACTTTAGAATTTCCAACAGCAAATCCCACTCGCCAGCCTGCCATATTATAGGTTTTAGACATGGTATGGAATTCGACACCGATTTCTTTTCCCCCTGGAATTTCTAATAAACTCGTCGGTTGATAGCCATCAAAAGCTAATTCGGCATAACATAAATCATGAACCAACAAAATTTGATATTTGTGGGCAAACGCAACAATTTCTTGAAAAAATTCACGGGGGGCTGTTGCACCTGTGGGATTACTGGGATAATTAAAATACAGAATTTTAGCTTGTTCCGCAATCGAATCAGGAATCGATCCTAAATCAATAATCCAATCATTTTCCGGTTTCAAAATCATTGAATGAACCTTGCCCCCTGCGATCACTGGCCCGCGAAAATGAACCGGATAGGAAGGACTGGGAACTAACACTAAATCCCCCGGATTAATATAAGCTAAAGCTAAATGACCTAATCCTTCTTTTGATCCTAATAACGGTAACGCTTCACCATTAGGATCAAGGGAAACGCCATAACGACGGTGATACCAATTAGTAATTGCTCGTCTAAAATTAGCCGTGCCTTCAAAGGGTGGATAGCCATGATGGGCCGGATTTTTTAATGCCTGAATGGCGGCTTCTACAACAGGTTCAGGTGTTGCCCCATCAGGGTTTCCCATGCCTAAATCAATTAAATCTAAGCCTTGTTGACGAGCATTGGCTTTTAATTCATCTAAGCGGGCAAAAACGTAAGGAGGTAGAGCTTGTATCCGGTCAGCAGGGCTAATCCAATCTAATGTCATTGGTCAATAATGTTGTATAAAAACGAATGGGTTCAGGAGCAAGGGAAACAACGAATTCAGGATTTAGGGTGCTGAACAATTTTATCTCTCAGCCTGATCCTGATTCTTTATTTTCCCCTGATCGGGTCTTCTTTTTCCTTCCCTTCTTAATTCTTAATTCTGATCTTGAACAAAAAAGTGCAACGGTTTAAGGTTTGAGCTTGGTTTCAACAATGGGGGCTGTTGTGGAGACCATAGCTGCCATCACCTGTTCTGGACACACTTTAAAGGGTAAACGATGAATATCCGAACGTTCATTACAGGCGACTTCTGCCGATAAACGCAGTTCAACTAACGTAATTTCTCCCATTCCCAAATCATTGAGGGTTTGGGGTAAGCCTAAATCGGTGTAAAACTTTAATAATTGTTGTCGGGCGGTGGCGGCGAGTTGGTTGCCTTGTACCATTTCCTCTAAACGCAGTTGAGCTAAAATTCCAAAGGCGACTTTTTCCCCGTGTAGAGTTCCATGACTAGCGGCAACATGGGTTAAACCATTATGAATCGCATGGGCAGCTACGGTGCGACATTGGGCACCCCCTATCCCGCCAATGACTCCAGCCAGTAAAACTGTCGCATCAACGACTTCCTGCCAAGTTTCGCCACCGGGTTCTTGTAAGGCGGTTAAGGATTTTTGCAATAAAATATCTCGCAGGACTCTGGCTTGTTGTACGGCGGCGATCATGAAGGTTTGATCAGAATGTCCACTACTGACGGAGGCTTCATACCATTTCGCGATCGCATCTCCAATGCCTGCAATTAAAGTTCGTTTGGGGGCACTTTGAATTAAGTGATAATCCAAAATTAATAAATCGGGACACCGATCTAAACTGACATCATATAAAAAAGCACCCTGGTCGGAATAAACGTTGGAGAGAGCTGTCCAAGCAGCGCAGGTTGCCCCAGAAGTAGGAATGGTGACGATGGGGAGGTGGGTTTGATGGGCGATGAGTTTGGCTGCATCTAAGGCTTTTCCGCCCCCTGTACCGATAATAAAATCAGCATGATGGCTTTGGACGGCTTGGCGTAGGGTGGTTAAACTCATTTCACTACAGTCTGCACCGTAGGAGGCTTGGGCGCATTGGAGTTGGTAACGATCAAAGATGGGGTTGAGAGCTTGAAGGGTGAGGGGAAGTGAGCGATCGCCACCGATGATTAAGGGACGTTGACCGAAACCTGCGATCGCGTCTCCGGCCTGTGCTATGGCATGATGTCCGCGTAAAACTTGGGCCGGGGCAATCTTTAAACTCACAACCGAAGTGGACTGTAAATTAAGGGTTGAAGAGGTTTCAAGCATAGCAAGTTAAATCAAAGGTGCTAAGGTGTTAATTATAGGGCATTCACTTGTGTTTTAGGTGGAGGTTTTGAAGATGCTCGGCAATTCTTATCGATAAAGCGATTAGAATTTAAGGGTATTGTAATTATCAGGATTGGCAGAGGATTTAACGATGAGATTTAAACTCGAAAATCTAGGCTGTTTAAAAGACGTTGATATAGAACTAGGTGATTTAACGATTATTTGTGGAAAAAACAATACAGGGAAAACCTATATTAATTATGCTATTTATGGATTCCTGAGTACCTGGGATTCTATTATAGATTTTAATATGGAAAAGTATAATTATACAGAAGATGATATTTTAGATAAAAATAAGGTCAAAGTTTACATCTCAGATCAAAATACCTTAACTCCTGCTACCATAACAGATTTAGGAATCGAAGTTGGAAGTTTTGATCAGGAGATTATTGAAATGAATAACTTTTTCAATGAAGCGACTGTTAATTATGATTATTGAATATCTCAAGAAAATTATTAACCCAGATTCTGATATTTTAATTGATATAAATTACGATTATAATGAACCGAGAAATGGTATTATCACTTTAAAATAAACTGATCCTGAAGCTGGTTTAACAGAAGTTAATTTGATTGGATTTGATCCGACACAAACCTACGCTTTTAAGTTAGATGTACAGGGAAAAAGAATTAGTCAATATTTGAACCCTAGTGAACCTAAAATTCATACCGCTTGTGATGGAATTATTTTCTCTATAATTGATGGAATATTTTATGTATTTTTTTGTGAAATGAAATCTAAAAACCCGAAACTTAAAGATTGTATAATTAAATATAGAAATTCAACATGATTTATCAATTATATTTTTAATATTAAAAGAATACTTGTATATCGAATTCATCATCTGGATCAAAAAAAAGAAGATGAAAAAAAAGAACTATTGAACATTAGACGTTTAGACTTAAAGGAAACACTTCCTTCATCCAAAGTATCAATTATTGAGAGACAGGTTTAACCCGATCTAATAATTGTTGTAATTTCTGTTGAGACGGGTTTACCGTTAGATGTTTTTCCGTTTACTTGTTCCTTGACTTCTGAACAGATACTTGAGCGAGTTTACCTTCTCAAGACAGTTAAGATTCTCCTAAATTCAGATGGGGATGGAAAATATCCATTATTGAGATACAGGTTTAACCTGATCTAAAAAATGTTGTAATTCATCCCCTTCAATAATTTCTGTTTCTAATACTTTGCCAGCAATTTGATCTAATAATTCTCGATTATAATTTAAAATTGCTAACGCTTTTTGATGAGCATTATCGACAATATTCTTAACTTCATCATCAATGGCTTCTGCGGTTTTTTCACTGATGGGGCGACGAAGATTTGCCTCTGAATTGCCTAAAAAATTATTGGCTTTGGCTTTTTCATAAGCTAACGGCCCCAAGGTTTTACTCATGCCATAATGAATCACCATGCGTTCGGCTAATTCTGTTGCTCGTTGCAGGTCATCGGAAGCGCCATTAGTCACCTTTCCAAAGACTAATTCTTCGGCGGCGCGTCCTCCTAATAACATGGCAATTTGTTCGCGGAATTCGATTTCATCCATTAAGAAACGGTCTTCCGTTGGCATTTTTAATGTATAGCCTAACGCCGCCATTCCTCGCGGGACAATCGAAATTTTAGCAACTTTTCCACCCCCTGGCATTAAGGCTCCAACCATAGCATGACCGACTTCATGATAGGCAACAATTTTTTTCTCTTTTTCATTTAAGACACGACTACGTTTTTCTAACCCTGCGATCACCCGTTCAATGGCTTCATAAAAATCTTGTTGTGTCACGGTTTGTCGTTGATTTCTGGCTGCTAATAAGGCGGCTTCATTAACTAAATTAGCTAATTCTGCACCAGCAAAACCTGGAGTTCTGACCGCAATAGCGTGTAAATCAACATCCATTTCTAATTTAACTTTTTTAGCATAAATTTCTAAAACCGCTTGACGTCCAGCCAAGTCAGGCCTATCTACGAGTACCTGTCGATCAAACCGTCCAGGGCGTAATAATGCAGCGTCTAAGGCTTCGGGACGGTTAGTGGCTGCTAATACAATCACCGTAGCATCTCCGACTCCAAATCCATCCATTTCGGTTAATAATTGGTTCAGGGTTTGTTCCCGTTCATCGCTACTTCCACTTTGAAAACCTCCACTACTTCTGGATTTGCCAATGGCATCTAATTCATCAATAAAAATAATACAGGGAGCTTTCTTTTTCGCTTGTTCAAATAAATCTCGAACTCTTGCCGCACCTGTACCGACAAATAACTCAATAAATTCTGAACCGGAGATACTGAAAAAAGGCACTCCTGCTTCCCCGGCTACGGCTTTTGCTAATAAGGTTTTTCCGGTTCCTGGGGGGCCGACTAATAACACGCCTTTGGGAATTTTTGCTCCGATTTCTGTAAACCGTTGAGGATTTTTTAAGAAATCAACAATTTCAGCTAATTCGGTTTTGGCTTCTTCAACTCCAGCCACATCGGCAAAGGTAATATTATCGGTTTGACCTTTAACATAAACTTTCGCTTTACTTTTATTAATGGATAATGATCCTTGGGGATCTCGTTTCAGAAAATATTGAAACGCTACGACTAAAATTAAAGGGGGAATCACCCAATTTAAAACCACACTTAACCAACTTTGTTTCGGGGGCGGAGCCGCTGCAAATTCAATTCCTTTGGCTTCTAAACGTTTGGGAAGTTCTAAATCAAAAATCGGGGTTGTGGATAAAATGCTTTGAGGTTGATTATTTTCTCCTTTAATTTGGTAAAGAATTTCATTTTCTCCGACTAAAACTTTTGAAACTTTATTATCTTCAATTTGTTGAATAAAAAAACTATAGGGAACTTTAGGAAAACGAGGACGAGTCAGTTGAGGCAACAACCAATTTCCAATTAAAATAACTCCGGCTGAAATTAATAAAATTTGGGCAACTTTTTGAGAACTGGGTAATTTCGGTCTTTTTTTAATACTCATAAAATTTGACTCGGGTTTGCTCTGATCGCTCTCGTTTATCTCGTTTCTAGGTTCGACCTAGAAATGCGTTTTGGGTGGCTCTGCTAGCCTTTAACCCAATCGGATAGTATGTTTAGAGGTAGAGCCTCTGATGGGCATTCCCTGGGAGAACCAGGGAATGAAGGGGGTATAGATTAATTATGCGATCGCGGCGGGAATTTTACCGTCATACTTAACTTGATTTAACAAATGTTGCAAATCTTCCCCTTCTATGACTTCAGTTTGTAAGATTTGTTGAGCAATTTGCTCCATTAAATCTTTATTTTGATTGAGAATCTCCAAGGCTTTTTGATGGGCTTGTTCAACGAGTTGTTTCACTTCATCATCAATGGCTTTTGCCGTTTCATCACTAACATAACGGCGAGGATTCATCATCATATTATCTCCTAGAAAATTGTTTTGTTGACCTTTTTCGTAAGCCAATGGCCCCAATACTTTACTCATTCCATAGGTAGTGACCATTCGCTCTGCTAAATCAGTGGCTCGTTGTAAATCATTCGCCGCACCTGTGGTAATACTTCCAAACACCACTTCTTCCGCAGAACGTCCCCCTAATAAGGTAGCAATTTCCCCTTTCATTTCTTCTTCACTGAGTAAGAAACGGTCTTCTGTTGGCAGTTGTAAGGTATATCCTAATGCGGCCATTCCTCGTGGCACAATGGAGATTTTAGCTACTTGATTTTGACCAGAAACCACTGCACCGACAATCGCGTGACCGACTTCATGATAAGCCACAATTTTCTTCTCTTTTTCGTTGAGAACACGGGATTTTTTTTCTAATCCTGCAATCACCCGTTCAATGGCTTCGGCAAAGTCAGCTTGACTGACAGTTTCCCGTTTATTTCGAGCGGCTAATAAGGCAGCTTCATTGACTAAATTCGCTAAATCTGCTCCAGCAAAACCAGGGGTACGAGTAGCGATCGCTTTTAAGTCAACATCCGTCCCAATTTTAACTTTTTTAGCATAGATTTCTAAAATTAGTAACCGACCGGATAAATCAGGGCGATCAACTAAAACTTGACGATCAAATCGACCGGGACGCAGTAACGCAGGGTCTAAGGTTTCAGGTCGGTTTGTCGCTGCTAAAACGATGACGGTGGCTTGTCCAGCCGCAAACCCATCCATCTCGGTTAATAACTGGTTTAGAGTTTGTTCTCGTTCATCATTTCCCCCATACATTGCACCACTGGCTCGTGATTTGCCAATGGCATCTAATTCATCAATAAAGATAATACAGGGGGCTTTCTTTTGGGCTTGTTCAAATAAATCTCGAACCCGCGCTGCCCCTGCACCCACGAACAATTCCACGAATTCTGAACCAGAAATGCTAAAAAATGGCACTCCGGCTTCTCCGGCTACTGCTTTTGCCAATAAAGTTTTTCCAGTTCCTGGGGGGCCGACTAATAAGACTCCTTTAGGAATTCTAGCTCCAATTTGTAAAAATCGTTGGGGAGTCTTGAGAAATTCCACTACTTCTTCTAATTCGGTTTTGGCTTCTTCGACTCCGGCTACATCTTTGAAGGTAACTTTTGTGGCATCATTTTCAACATAAACTTTAGCTTTACTCTTACTAATGGAAAGTGCACCCTGGGGGCCTCCAATTCCTCCACCTCGGCTTTGTAAAAATTGTCCGACTGCGACCCAAATTCCCACAAAAATTAAGGGAGGAACTACCCAACCAATTAAACTAGAAAACCAAGTATTACGAGGAGGAGGTGCAGCCGCGAATTCAACTCCTTTGGCTTCTAAACGTTTGGGTAAATCCATATCAAAAATCGGAGTTGTTGATAGAATTTGTCCGGGTTGATCCGCTTCTCCTTTAACTAAATAGCGGATTTGATCTTGGCTGAGATAAACTTGAGAAACTTGACCATCTTCAACTTGTTCAATGAATAAACTATAGGGAACACGAGGAACTTGTTGCCCAAATAATCCGGGTAATGTTAGGTTGGCAATTAAGAAGATTACACCTAACCAAAATAAAATACTTCCAATGGGAAGATTTCGCGGAAATTTCGGTTTGTCTTTTATACTCATGGTATTCAATAAAGATTGACTGATTAAAGGTTTACAATTTCAAAACCAAGGGATAAGAACACAACATCCCCTTAGAAAAGATTGATAATTGAGTTGATTTTAATGGACTTGAGGGATGAACCTGAGAAAGAAATTTTAAGGTACAGGGATAGAGATTTACTCTCAAGTTGATTTCCTTCTCTGGTGCTTTGTGTCTGCTTTCATATTGCCATAATCCCTTGCTAACCGAAACCGGAACTTGTTCCTGTTGTCACGATAGCGTGATTTTCCTGATCGCAGGGGTGAGGGCAGTGTCATCAAAGGATCGTTTTTTGACACTTGACAAGAAGCCACACCGGATCATCTATTGTATAGGATTACCTGTACAATTCCCGTTGTAAGAATTGAATAATGATTGAGTTTTTATTAAAAATCACATCAGTTTCTTGACTTATATTTAATTTTGTATCAAATTAGAAGATAGGATTTTGGCTAGACAGAGGAGATTCAAATGCCAACGATTAATTCAACTTGGGATAACTTAATCACTCAATGCGACGGGCGATATTTGACTAATGCAGAACTCAAACCTCTGCATCAGTATGTTCAAACCTTAAATGCTCGTACCAAAACCTATGAAGTGTTACGGGCAAAATCTGCAGGTTTAATTAAACAAGCTCTGAAGAAATTCATGCTGTCTCATCCAGAAGTGATGCAAAAGCATTCTAAACGTTGTATTTATGATATGTCGATGACAATGTGTTTAATGTCTGTTGCGTTGTTACGGGATGACCCTCACTTTTTTAAAGAATCTTTAATGTTGTGGCTAGCGAATATTCTATCAGCCCACGAAAAAAATACCCAGTGTCTGCAAGCCTATACTTATCTTCAAGAAACCTTACAAGAACAATTACCAAGTGTCTGTAACCAGTTATTAAAACCTTATATGGACATTGTTTTAGAAGTATTAAATACTCCGCCTAAACTGATGGCGAATGTTCAAAGAAGCGGTGTTTAAACGCCAAAAACTTCCGATTTCCATCAGGGTGCTATTTCGTTTCAAGCCGAATACATGACATTTTCAAGGCTAATCCAATTGTCAGTCAAGTCAGGATAATTTGGGATATTGATGTACACAGGAGTTTAATTAATTTATGACTTTAACTCAACCTGTAACGACTCGTCATGATGCTTCTCCCGAAGAACGAGAATTTGTTTTAAAACAGATTTATCAACAAGTTTTAGAACGGCAATTATATGAGTTTGAACGGAAGCAATTAGCCGATTTAGAAAAAGATTTTATCAAAGGTAAAATAGGAATTCGCCATTTTTTAAAAAGTTTAGCAGTTCGTCCGATTTATTTAGAGCTTTTTTATGAAAATAGCTCTAATATGAAATTTATTGAAAATGCCTGTAAACATTTTTTAGGACGAGCTCCCAAAAATAATGAAGAACTGCATCAGTGGGATGATATTTTAGTTCGTCATGGGGTTGGCGCACTGGTTTCAGAGTTAGTTGATTCTGAAGAATATCGGAAATCCTTTGGTTATTTTACCATCCCCTACTGGCATGAACATCGTTATGAATCCGCCAGTGAATATATCGAAAATGAAAAACTGGGTCATGAACACGCCGGACAAAGAGGATGGGCAATTCCGACCCATTATCAACATGAATTACACATCGACTGTGATGGTGGAACTTGTGTTCGAGAGGAGGATAAATTGACAGTTCAAAATGTACAACCTATTGAGGAGGTTTTAGATTTATCCACCGATACAAAAATGACACCTAAGCATATTCAACGGCTATCCCAGTGCGTCAAGGAAATTACAGAAATTCTGTCATTCTATCCTCAACCTGTAACTTCAAAAGAGATTGAAACTGACCTTCAACAAAAAGTCTTGGAGTATGTGAGTGCAACTAACGCTAATTTACTCTTTAAAGATTAACAATAGGGTGGGCTTTGACCCACCTAAATTCTTCTATTAAAGTCTATATTATGCCAGTAAAAAAATATCTTCATGCTGCTATTTTAGTGTCTGATTTAGAACAATCAGAACAATTTTATAGTCAAGTTTTGGGATTAGAAAAAATTGAACGTCCTTTGAACTTTCCGGGGATTTGGTATCAAGTTGGTGAGTTCCAAATTCATTTAATTCAAGCTGAAACTGTGATTAAGGATCAAATAGATGATCAGAAATGGGGACGCAATCGACATTTAGCTTTTTCCGTTGAAGATTTAGAAACAGCAAAACAACAGCTAATCACTTATAATTGTTTATTTCAGATGAGTGCTTCCGGTCGTGCTGCTTTATTTACACAAGATCCTGATGGGAATATTATTGAATTAAATCAACAATGAAAATTGTAGCTTATTCCTATAGTGATCCGTTATTTGAACAGCCTCCTGAACGTATAATTTGGGGTTGGGAAGTGGATCAAGTTTATCACGATTTAGGCGGGAGACAAGAACTAGAACAATTATTGAAAGATTGTGATTTAGAACCACCAGAATATTTATTAATTCGACGGTTAGAAGAGTTAGGAGATTCTGTTTTAGAAGTGAGCAATCGCTTACAAAAATTAGAATCTTATCAAATTAATATTATTGCCATTGAATCAGATTTTAATCCCTCTGTAGCTCAGATTAATCGGTCTGATTTAATGCAATTATTGATAGAAATTCAAAATCACCAACGCAGTCGTCGCATTCGTCAAGGACACGCTAAAAACAGAATTAAAGCCTTACCTCCACCGGGTAAAGCACCCTATGGTTATCGACGGGGAAAAGACCGTTATATTTTAGATCGCAGTGTTTCTCCGATTGTTAAAGAGTTTTTTGATCGGTTTTTAATTTATGGATCTTTGCGGGGTGCGGTGCGGTATTTAGAAAAGCGATATGGAAAAAAAATATCCGTCACAACGGGAAGAAGATGGTTAACAAACCCGGTTTATCGAGGAGATTTAGAATATCAAAATGGGGAGATTATTTCTAATACCCATAGTCCGATTATTTCACGGGATGAAGCCGCTCAAGTGGATCGCTTATTACGCCGAAATCAACGGCTTCCCCCCCGAACAGCGAGTGCGCCGCGTTCTTTAGCGGGGTTAGTGACTTGTGGAGATTGTCAATCTTCCATGACGATTTCACGAGTGACCGCTTATCGTAAAAACCAAGAATATTTATATTTACGTCCCACAAATTGTTCTCGAAATCCTAAATGTAAAGCGTTATCTTATCAAACGGTATTAGAGTTAACGATTGAACGAATTTGTCAAGATTTACCTGTATCGGTTTCTGAATTAAATTTACCTGATTTAGGCTGTGTAAAACGAGGAATATTTGAACAAATTAATCAAAAACAAGAAATTTTATTACAAATTCCGAATTTATTAACAACCGGAATCTTAGATGCAGAAACCGCCGATTTAAGAACCTATAAACTACGGACAGAAATGGCTCAATTACAAGGAAAGTTAGCCCAACTTCCTCCCGTGAATTTAAAAGAAACAGCACAAGCGGTTTGCATTCCCCAATTTTGGTTAGATTTATCGGAATCCGAACGACGATTTTATTTTCGAGAATTTATTCATCAGATTCAGATAATTCGAGATGGGGATAATTGGGATTTAAAAGTTCTGTTTATTTTTGAATTTTAATAGAATATTGATTTTGACTTTGTTCTAATAACTTTTGATTTTGTTCAATCAGTTGTTGTTTTAGCTGAAAAATTGTCATCTAGTTTTTGACTCGTGCTAAGACCTCATCTACTTTAAAAGGTTTCGTAATATAGTCGGTTCCTCCGACTGCAAACGCTTGCATAATATTTTCAATTTGATTCAGGGCACTAATAAAAATAATAGGGATTTGATCAGTATTGGCATCGGCTTTAAGTAGACGACATCACTGATATCCGTTGATTTTTGGCATCGGAATGTCAAGTAAAATTAAATCCGGTTTTAAAGCATTAATTGCTATTATTGCCATTTCAGCATTTAAAGCTTTGCGAACATAATATCCCTGTTGAGTTAACAATGCGGACAAAACCCGAATATTATCCGGTTCATCATCAATGATGAGTAGATTTTCCTTTGTTGAAATAAGATCGTCTGGATTCATCATTTACCATTGAGGCGTGTGGGATAGTAATTCCATTAATTGTTCTGGGGGTACAGGTTTAGAAAAGAAATATCCTTGACCAAATCCACAACTTAGTTCCTTGAGAATCATTAATTGTTCTGGTAATTCAATGCCTTCAGCAATTACACTCATATTCATCGTTTTAGCCAAACTAATAATTACCGGAATTAAACCTACATTTTCCGGCTCTTGGTTAAGACGTTGAACGAAAGATTTATCTACTTTTAAGGTGTCAACGGGAAACGAATGAAGATAACTTAGGGAAGAGTATCCTGTCCCAAAGTCATCAATACTAATTAAAATATGGCGTTTCCTCATTTCTCGAAGGATGAAGGCAACATCCTTTTCATTGTCCATAATGGCACTTTCAGTAATTTCCAATTTTAAGCAATTGGGTGCAAGTTGACTTTGTTCTAAAACTTGATCAATCTGTTCTAATAAATTAGGTTGACAAAACTGTTTAACGGATAAATTAACGCTGACAAATACACTGGAATCAACTAAGTTTTGTTTTTGCCAAGTTCGCAGTTGACGGCAAGATTCCGATAATACCCAATATCCAATCGGAGTAATTAAACCGGTTTCTTCAGCAATGGGAATAAATAAACCCGGTGGAACTAAACCCCGTTCAGGATGACGCCAACGAACTAAAGCTTCAAATCCGGCTATTTTTCCTGTATTTAAGTTGACAATTGGTTGATAGTGAACGACTAACTCTTGTTGTTCCAGACCGCGACGTAAATCGGTTTCTAACTGTAATCGCTCTAAAGCAGCCGCGTGCATGGCTGGATCAAAAATATGATATTGTCCTTTTCCTAATGCTTTTGCTCGATACATCGCCGTATCTGCATCCCGTAATAAATGTTCAGGTTCATTATATTCATCATGACCGATGACGATGCCAATACTGGCATTAATAAAAACTTCATGTCGTTCTAATTGAAAGGGTTTAGAAAAAGATTCTAAAATCTGATCGGCTAATTCAATCGCATGATGAGAGTTAGGAATTTCTGTTAATAAAATAGCAAATTCATCTCCCCCTAAACGCGCTAAAGTATTTTGAGGTTTAATATAAAGGTTAAGACGACGAGAAATTAAAATTAAGAGTTCATCCCCGACTAAATGCCCTAAAGAATCATTAACAACTTTAAAGCGATCGCAATCTAAAAATAAAACCGCAAACTGATAGTTGGGATCGGCTTTAGCTTGTTGAATTGATTGGTTTAAATCCGTCATTAATAAAGCCCGATTGGGTAAACCCGTGAGGGCATCATGAAGCGCCATTTGTAGCAATTTAGCATTAGCTTCTTCAAGTTGCTGAGTGCGTTCTTTGACCCGTGCTTCTAATTCTGCATTTAAAATTCGGACTTCTAATTCTGCGGCACGTAATGCTAATTGATTCTGAACACGAGCTAAAACTTCTTCAAATTGAAACGGTTTTGTAATATAGTCTACTCCACCGACTTGAAAGCCTTTAACTTTATCCAGAACATCATCTAATGCACTTAAAAAAATTACCGGAATTTCTGCGGTTTTGGCATTAGCTTTGAGGTGCTGGCAAACTTCATAACCATCCATTTCAGGCATCATAATATCCATCAACACCACATCAATATCGTTGTTTGCTTTCCAAACATCAATGGCTTCCTTTCCGTTTTTTGCCTGAATAACCTGTGCTTTATTTGTTTCTAATAATTTACCAATTG